>DATLSI010000118.1:0-38989 GCA_035534255.1 Ktedonobacteraceae bacterium
ATGTGATAGATTCGTTCATGATGATGTTTCTCCTATCGCTATGTTTTTACTCTTCGATAGGTATGTCTCATCATCTTTCTTTTGGCAAGCTCCTTTCTGCTGGCTCTCTGCCACTAATTGGGGCCAAATTTAGGTATATAGCAAGAAAGGGCATCACCATGATACCAGGATTCCACGGATTTGACTTGATCGTTATTCTTATTATCGCGCTTCTTATCTTTGGCCCAAAAAAGCTGCCGGAGATGGGTTCGGCTATCGGCAAAAGCATTAAAGAGTTCCGCAAAGGCATGAACGAGCTGACACAGCCAAAACCCGAAGAAGAGATCAAGCTGCCGGCTGCCCCTGATGCCAGCAAACTGAATCTGGGAAGCGTTGCCTACGAAGGCGAAGTAAGCGTGCCGGCGGCTAAAAGCGAAGTCTTGAGTAAAGAAACTCCTATTGAGCAATAGTTGCCAGGAGAAATCGGGCTTGCGCCTTTACTCACGTAACGTAACGCGTAGCTCGCTCTACAGGAGTAGAAATGGCAACCAGTAACATAGATCAGCAAGATCCTTTGGCAGTATTCGATGACCTGTTTAACGATGAAGATGGTGCCACCATGTCCCTGGTGGACCACCTGGAAGAATTGCGCCAGCGCATTTTCAAATCGCTGATAGCAGTTGTGCTAGGTGCTATCCTGGCCTTCATCTTCCGCGATCAGATCATGAACTTTCTGACATTGCCTCTGCCAAAAACGGCGGACGCAATTGGGAAGGACCACAACCTGGTCGTCACAGGATTGGCGGAAGGCTTTACCGTCTTCCTCAAGCTCTCTCTCGCCGTAGGTTTTCTGGCCGCGGTACCAGTGATCCTTTACCAGGTCTGGGCTTTTATCTCGCCAGGACTTTACCAAAAAGAGAAGAAAACCTCCCTTCCGTTCGTTTTCCTGGGCATTATTCTCTTCCTGGCAGGTATCGCGCTTGGCTTTGTCGTCCTACGATACCCGGTAGAATGGCTTGTCAGCTTCGCATCCAGCAATTTCACAGAGCTGGTCACGGCTGACAGTTACTTTACCTTTGTGGCATTCTTCCTGCTGGCATTCGGCGTCGTCTTTGAGATACCACTCGTGCTGACCTTCATGGCGCAGCTTGGTCTGATCACCTCTCAGACGTTAAGAAAGAAGCGGCCAACAGCGCACGTCGGTATGTGGATTGCCGCGACATTCCTCACACCCGGCGCGGATATCTACAGCCCCATTATTCTGGGCGTAGCGATGTCCATTCTGTTCGAGCTAACCATTGTGTTCATTCGCATCACCAAGCACTAACGGGGTAACGGGGCAAAAAGAGAGAGGCGATCAGAGCAATCCTCGTGGTTGCCCTGATCGCCTCTCTCTTTTTCAGCTATTGTGTCGATAATACGTACATTGACCGGGATGTTACAATATCGGCAGATACATCCTTTCTGACTGGCAGATCGGGTAATTAAGGGGAGGCAGGTTATTTATGAGTGATCAATCACCATATCCCTACAATCAAGAAAATAACCCATACACACCTTCGGGCAACCAGGGGCCTGATTACGGTACCAATCCTTATTCAGGTTTGACCAACCCCGACATGGGCAGTGGGCAACCATATCCACCCCCTCAACCATATCCACCCCCTCAACCAAATACAGTCTATGCACAGCCTGGAAACTATGAGCAACAACAATATTACCCACCACCCAACCAGCCTGGCATGTACCCCCCACAAGCAGCATATCCAACCTATGGCATGAATCCAACGCAGACCAATGGCTTCGGCGTCGCCAGCCTTGTACTGGGTATCATCGGAGTCATTATGTTCTGGTTTCCGTTCCTGGGTCTGGTTGTTTCCATTATTGGGTTGGCTCTGGCAACCGTTGGCATGAAACGCATAGAGGGCAAAGGATTCGCTGTTGCAGGACTGGTTCTCTCAATCATCGGCGTAATCCTGAGCGGCTGTATCACTGCCGCTACAATCGCCAGCTTCTCACATATGCACTACTAGAATTGAGCAGTAGTACGACACAAAAAATGGATGTGGACGGCACACTATAATATCATCTCTGCGTGGGTAACTCTATATCAGTAGAACCTCAAAGCGTGTGCGCTATAGTTTCCTGTGGCAGCGGAGAAGAGGGTTGCTTATTGATATCTACATGGTCCTGATTGCGCCCAAATCTTACCCACAACACGACAATCGCCAGGATGTAGCACAAGGCCCCCAGCAGGAAAACAGGTGGATAACCACCCAGTTGCACGATAATAACGCCGCCCAGCGACGCGCTAATGGCCCAGGGAACCTGGTACGCGGCCTGGTAACTACTATTCGCCAGTCCCCGGTATTGCTCGCTCACCACTTCCATCGAATAGACCTGTAGCACGCCATTAGACATGTCCATCACGCCCTGTCTGAAAGGATAGAGCAGCGCGGCCAGCGGCAAGACACCCGTCAGACCGATGACCAAAAGCAGTGGAAGACTGAGCAGGCGGGTCAGCGCAATCGTGTTCACCCTGCCAATACGCGCTGCCAACAGGGGCGCGGCCAGCGTGGTCAGCGCGGTTAGAGCATTCGCGCTCCCATCGATCAGGCCAAACAGCGCCGGTGAAGCTCTCAAGTGCTGCACAAAATAAATATTGAAATAAGGAATAAAGAGACCGGCCCCTAACCCTGTAAGTATATAAACCAGCATCAAAATAAAGAACGGACTGCGCGACAACGCATTGAAATGCGCGCGCGTGATATTTGCCCTTGCTCTTTGCCGTAGCGACCTTATAACCTCAATGGCCTGCTGGGACAGGGGGCGCGATGGGATGGATGTATCACTCCTGGCGGCTCGATTATCCCGCAGCATAAACAGTGGCACGAGGCTGGGCGCGGCGATGAGGCCCGCGAAAAGCAAAGCAAGTTGATAGGAGCGCGGGTCAGGCTGACTCGCCAGCATGGACGAAGCCCACCCCGGCAGAGGGGCCATCAACCAGTGAATAGAGCGAAACCAGACCGGCAATGCGCCACCTAATATCTCACCAATGACCAGCGTAATCAATCCCAGCGAGATGTTCATACTGAAGAGGTGTGGGCGTTCTTCAGGACTGCTGTTGCGCGTTAGAAACGGGGCATTGATGACCAGGATGAAGGCGAAGCCAACGCCCTCCAGAAAGCCGCTGACGAGCAAGGGAGCAGGCTGGCGAAAGAGGATTTGCCCGGCACCCGCCAGCCCGATCAGCAGGTTCGACCAGATGAGAATAGCTTTCCCGCTAAAGCGATCGACACAGATGCCTGCTGGAAAGATGGCGATACCCCCGCCAATAGTCACCGCGAACAGCACGAAGCCAACAAAATCGGCCCTGTAACCAAGCGAAACCAGGTAGAGATTGTAAAGTATGAGGAGTATACCGGCTGTTACCCCACTCAAAGCATTGTTGATAAGGTAGAGACGAGCATTGCGCTGGAAACGCGCGAAAAGACGCGCATACTCAAGTGTGGGACGCATTGCCTGTTGACCCAAAACCTGTTGTTGACGGTTGCGCGTTTCCGTCGCTAACCGGCGCATTTAGAGCAGCAACCGGCTCCCGCGCCGACGGCAGTTGTAAAGAACTCGCATCGCCGTCGATCAGCATTGGCTGCGTTTCATCTGCCGCGGCTTTCAAGACCTCTACGCGAGACTTCCTTTTGCGCGTCAGTCCGGGCAGGAAGAAAGCCTTGACCACGCCCTGAACTTGAACGGTACGCGCGCGTATCTCGATCACCGTACTCGCAACGCGGTCCGCGCCCTGATTAACCTTCTGTTCTATCTCGTGAACACTGTGATCGACGCCTTCAATTTTCTGCGGGATAGCGATAGCCTGCACAGAATGCACAACCTGTACGAGCTTATTGGCTGGCGCTGTCCCCATTGCCGTCACATCCTGTGGATTTTTGATAGCCGCGTTCACGCTCTCAACCGTGGGGCGCAATTTCTTTATCAACTCGGCCTTGCTTCCCACCCAGGAGAAAGCGAACATGAAAACCACCGTGAAGGCGAGGCCGATCAAGATATTGACAAGCAGATAAAACCCCAGAATGATAGCAGCTACCTGGCCCAGTTGCGTCAGGATATCGCCCATGGTAGATATCATTGCTACTCTCCTTCGGCGGCTGATTTCATCAGTTCCATCTGCTGCTTGCGACGCTCTTCATAACGATGGCGCGCGCGACCTTTACCCACAAAGACACGCACTATCTGGCTACCCGCCAGTACCGCTGAAGCGGCGCGCACTCCAGGCGCGATGCCAAACTCCGCGGTTAAGCGGGCCGTGCTGCCGATAGTAGAGGCCGTCTCGCTCGCACTCTTCGCGGTATCTTTGACCACATCGAGCGTATCTTCCATCGACCCCTTGACCGAGTTCACCGTCTCCTGCACGGAACCTAACAACGGCTTCATCTCGTCACGCACCATAGTAATGGTCTTGATAAGGGTAAAGAGCAAGTAAATGAGCGCGGCTGTTGAGATCAAAGAAAACGCGGCCAGGATGATCAGGAAAATCGAGAGCACATCGACCAGCGCATTGAAGATGGCGGCCAGGATCAATCCGACAACAACGAGAACGACAACAACGATCCCGATGATAATGAGATAGTTTTTCGCGCGTTTCATAACGTGCCTCCCTACAAAATGCGTTGTTTCTGCTACTTGATTATAGCGTAGATTGCCTCATGACACCAGTGCTAGCCTGCAAGCCACAAATCCGTTCAGACTTTTGACTGATAACTTGCAATTTGTAGCAAATTTTAGGTATCAATCGTTTACACGTATAGAAGTATAAGATAGGTTTCCACTTCTAAATTCCTATCTTACAAATAAAAGGAGGAGTAAATGCTCTCACTGGCAGCTATTCTCACGCGCGCTGTTACCATCACGATCGGCAATAGCAGTTTCACATTCGGTGCGAACGTCATCGTGTACGTAATTGTCGCGGCAATTGTTGGTCTTATCGCGGAAACTATCGTAGGCTGGCGTCTTCCATTTGGTTTCATTGGCGCAATTATCGCCGCATTGATCGGTATATGGTTGATGACGAATGTCATTATTATCACTGGTATTCCCGACGTCAACGTACCCACAACCCCTCCCGTGCAATTGCTGCACGCCCTGATCGGCGCGATCATCCTTGTTGCCGTCTGGCATCTGTTGACCTATCCGCTCTACCGGAGACGCCGTCGTTACTACTACCGCAGGTAACAGGAGTTTTGTTCCAGCGCAGCCCCCGGTTAGTGGTATATTGGAACCAAAACCGGGGGCTTTGAACTGTGGTCTTTCCTTTGCATCACCAGTACAATAGATAATAAGAGCAGAGAATATTTTTTGACGCATTGATGTTGGAAGGGGGTACGTATGAAGAGTCAAAAAAGCGAGGAAGTGGCGGTCAAGGGACGCAAAACAGCGACCTCTCTTTCAGAACAGGAGTTGCCCGCTCCTGATACATTCTCGCCAGAGCAGCAATTTCCCGGCGAAAGTCGCTTTGTGCTGAGTGAGCAGGAAGAGCCTGACGCCGCTCGCATGGCCGCGACAGGGGGGCTGGCCATCATACTTGGGCAACTCGTTACCTATTTTACGAACCGGGCACATATCGATGATCTCGATGTGCTCAGCTTTAGTCTGCATCACCTCTTTTGTCGCGTGGATTTTCTCTACAATAAAGCCTTGCCCGCCCTGGCAACCTGGACACTCGCGGCGCAAACGCAACCCATGCAACAGGAGGCGCGCCAGCGCCAACAGATATGGACACAACTGCAAACCATCAATCGCACGCTTGACCGCATGGAACCACTCTGTCATCTCCTGAGCGATGCGACCGAGTGTATCCTGGAAAATTTTGACCTGACCAGTGACATTATCCCACTCGCGGACAACAGCAATACACAGGCGCAGGATGAGTCGAACGGCGACAAAGGCTGGTTGCAGGTCATTGACGCGGAACGGTGGGAACAAGCCTTCAGCGCGGTCACACAACACCTGCTTTCCTGGCAGGAACAACACAATACGCTGCCCGCGCTCACTACGCAGTTCTCGCATTTACTCCCGACCACTCCTACCTTGCCAGAACTGGATGCCGCTTTTGCGACCGTCCTTGATAACGCGGGTGCGATCTTCGGAGATATTTTGCCCGGTTTTCGCGCCATCCTCTCGGCGGATGAATCAATGATCGCTGCACTGCTTTATGACCTGATGCAGCAGTCAGATCAGTTGCTGGTGAAATTCGATACGACGCTTGAGCCGATGAATACACTGATCAAATACTTTGCTATCGGGCCGGAGTTAAGCTAAGGGTATCTCAACCATAATCAACCGGTCTTAACAGAACTATAACCATAATGACGCGTATATCCTAACATACTCCTTGTAACATAGAAGGTACAAAGAACTCGTAACTACCTCCTCATAAGGAGTGGGAAAATGGGCATTGAAGCAATAGATTATCCAGCACAGGAAACGACAGGCACGCCGTATACATTCGATACCATCGAAACGCTCGCGCCTGTGCAGGCAGCCTTTGAGGAGATTCTGGCATCCGGGATTGACCAGGTCGCGCTGGTTATCATCAAACTGCATTATGAACAAGAAGCGCGTTTATCACAAACAATTCCTGGCAGCGCCTATCTTTTGAGCAATCTTCGCCCAATGGTGCGTAAAACCGATCGCGTCTTTTTGCTCGGAAACAGCCTGTACTTTGTTTTGCGTGCCTCGAACCAGCAGGGCGGTTCCATTGTGCAAACGCGCCTGTGGGAAGCGCTGCTCTGGCGCGTTCACAATATGACGGAGCGAGAATTTCTACACCCTCGTAGTATGACAACCGGGTACAGTGGCTATCAGGAGTCAAACGCGAGTATTGATGACAGTATCGAGGCTGCCGGTATTCCCAGCTTGCGCTACGACTGGCAGTCGGAAAAAACTTACCGCAAACCTTTACGGCAACTTCAATCCTTGCCGCAAGCAATCGCAGATGACATGGAGCTTCCAGCCCTGGCCCGCAAGCTAGGCATTCCCTATCTGATCCTGTTACCACGCAAACTATCTGCCGGTGTGCAGCATCTTGTCAATCCCAGCCTTGCTCAAGAACTGGGCTGCTTTCCTATTGGCCGCGAGCGCAATACACTGACCGTGGCTATGCTGAACCCACAGGATAATGCAGCCCTAGACCGCCTGCACCAGGAGACCGGCCTGCTCATATTCCCGGTGCTGGCGCACCCACAGGCGCTACAGCACGCGCTTGAACAATTAGTCTGAACGAGATACAATGCTTCATAGGTCTCCATACTTCCGGGTGAAATGAGGGACAGCCCTGGTGGGTGTTCTCATTTCCTGTAATTTATGTGCATGGGCGGACGGAGGACACCCACCAGGGCCGTCCCTACTGCCCTCTTATACAATCCTGAAGTTATTAAGAAAGGCAACAATCTTATCATGAGAGTTTTAGTAACCGGTGGGGCGGGTTTCATAGGGTCGCATATAGTTGATCAATGTATCGCGGCTGGCCACGAGGTCGCGATAGTAGATAATCTATGGGAAGAGGGCGGCGGCAAAAAGGAGAATGTCAACGCGAAGGCCACTTTCTACCGCGCTGATATTACGGACGAAGCGGCCCTCCAGCGCATCTTTGACGAGGTGCGCCCGGAAATCGTCAGTCACCAGGCCGCGCAGCACAGCGTAGCCATTTCAACCAAAAATCCCCAGTTGGATGCGCGTGTCAACGTGCTTGGCCTGCTCAATGTGCTGACCAACTGCACGCGCACCGGAACGCGTAAAATCGTTTTTGCTTCGTCTGGTGCGACCTATGGCACGCCCGCGCGCCTGCCCATTGACGAAGACGTGCCACAGCGTCCAGAGTCACCCTATGGCATCACTAAGATGGTTACAGAACACTACCTGCGCTACTGGCAGGAGGCTAACGGCCTCACCTATACCGCGCTCCGCTACGGCAACGTGTTCGGCCCGCGCCAGGACCCCAACGGAGAAGCCGGCGTCATAGCCATCTTCGCCAAACGCTTCCTGAAGCATGACAGCGTGCGCATCGACTGGGACGGCGAACAGCAAAAAGACTACGTTTACGTGGAAGACGTGGCCCGCGCCAACCTGCTCGCCCTCGATCATGGCGACAACGAAATTTTCTGCATCGGCACAGGCCGGGGCGCATCGGTCAACGAACTCTACCACACCCTGGAAAAAATCATCGGCTATACACCAGAGATCGTCCGCGCGCCCAAACGTCCCGGCGACATCTACCTCGCCTATTTCGATTCCAGCAAAGCCGCCCGCGTGCTGGGCTGGCACCCTCAAGAATCACTGGAAGAGGGCATTAAGAAAACTGTGGACTACTTCCGGCAGTAGGGACAGGGACGCGGTGTGGAGTGGACGCGGGGGCCTCGCGCCTGTCCCCCTCATCTACTTCCGGCAGCCTGTCCCCCTCATCCGCCCAACCCCACTCCCTCCCCACAAGAACGCCGGGGACGTGGGCGGCCGCGTCCCTACGAGTTGGTTCCTGCCAACGCCAGCGTCTGCGCGTAGGTGCTGACGACTTCGCGCATATGGCGCGTTATTACGTGCGACAGGATCATATGCGCGTCCTCTACCTGCTCGATATTTTGACCGGGAGCCAGCACACAGGCATCTACCATATTTTTCAGCCTGCCGCCGGATGCTCCCAGGAGGCCGATCGTAGCGGCGCGCGTCTGCCGCGCCAGCTTCATCGCATTGATCACATTCGCGGAATTGCCGCTCGCACTGATACCAATCACAATGTCGCCAGCTTCCACCATGTTGGTAAGCTGCTCGGCGAAGATGTGTTCATAATGCGTATCGTTGCTCCAGGCTGTGATAAGGGGGACGTGGTCGGTTAGAGAGATAGCCTTCACGCGGGGCGCGCCCGGCATAATTGTGTTCTTGGCCAGGTCGAGCGCAAAATGAGAAGCGGTAGCGGCGCTACCACCATTGCCCATGATGAAAATGCGATGGCCATGATGATAGCCTTCCTCCAGGATGTCCAGCACCTTACGCAGGTCGGAAAGCGAGATGGCTCGCATCATCTGTTCAAGCTCGGCGAAGTAGGTGATGATTGATTCCAACGTTTCTCCCCTTTTTATGCTTCGAGCGCGTGGTCAGCATACGGCGCAACCCACAGATTGCTAAAGCTGGCAACATTCAACAGGACTGTCGCCCCCGAATGATCAAAGTGGAAATTCATGCGCTTTAACCCGCGCTCCTCAAGGGCTTCGGTCACCGCGTTCTGCTTGTCTTCGTGGCAATAGAGCAACAGGAAGCCGCCGCCGCCCGCGCCGGTAATCTTGCCCGCCGCCGCTCCATACTGTAAGGCCACCCGGTAGTACTCGTCGATGACGCCTGTCGAAAGATTAGGCGCGAGGCGGCGCTTCTCCTGCCACGAATAATCGAGCAGGCGCGCAAATTCATCCAGGTCCCCTTTTTCCAGACAGGCCTGCACATCAACCGCTACCTGCTTAATGTTATGCAGCGCCTGCAACACCGAGTCGTCACGCTCTTCGGTTGATTTGCGCTGGTGCTTGAGAATAGAAGTCGATTCACGCGAACTACCCGTAAAGAACAGCATCAAGCGGCGTTCAAGCGCCTGTTCCACATCGTGCGCGATATGCAGCGGCTCAACGGTGACGCCTTCACTGCTAAACGTGATCTTGTTCAGGCCACCAAAGGCTGACGCGTACTGATCTTGCTTGCCGATAGGCATGCCCATTTTCGTGATCTCGATAAACGAAGCCAGTTCCGCCACCTGCTGTTTCGTCATGGGCTGCTCGATCATCGTGGAGATGGCGCGCACTAACGTCACTGCCGCCGCGCTGGACGAACCCAGGCCGGTTCCAGGTGGCACCTCGCTTGCCACAAACAGGTTGATGCCCTTGCGAATACCAAAGTGATGCAAAATGGCTTTAGGAAGCGCCAGATCCCCGTTCCAGAAAAGGTCGTTATAGGGCGTGTGACGAAACAACGAACGGTAATCCGCCGAGATCACCTGCAGATCATCCGACTCATCGGTCGTAATCACCGTGTAAAAGTATTTATTGATGGCCGTACTGATGACCATGCCGCCATATTTAGCATAGTACGCCTCCAGATCGGTTCCCCCGCCCCCAAAACTAATCCGCATGGGCGCTCTTGCGATCAACATCGTTCTCTCTCCTGAACATGGACGCCCCCTCGTGGGTATCCTCGTTTCCCCATTCTCAAGGACCAGCAGGGGTGTCCCCTGCTGGTCGCGGATTCCCTCTCTTTATGCCACAGGCTGGCGCATGGCCTCGATGAGCACTTTTGCGACCTCTGGGCGAGAGAATTCGCGTGGTGGAATCTCACCCGCCTGCAACATCTGGCGCACTTTGGTGCCACTGAGCGCGACGTGCTGCTCATTGCCATGAGGGCAGGTCTTCGATGAGGCCATCGAGTCACAGGCGCGGCAGAAGAAGGTATGATCGAAGAACATCGGCGTGATGCCAAGTTTGGCGGGATCGAACTCGGCAAAGATGTAATGCGCATCATACGTGCCGTAGTAGTTGCCCACCCCGGCATGGTCGCGTCCGACGATGAAATGCGAACAGCCATAGTTCTTACGCATCAGCGCGTGAAAGACCGCTTCACGCGGGCCTGCGTAGCGCATGGCGGCAGGCAGCACGCCCAGAATGACGCGCTGCGACGGGTAGTAGTTCTCCAGCAGGACTTCATAGCAGCGCATGCGCACATCCGCCGGGATATCGTCGCCTTTGGTGTCGCCCACCAGCGGGTGTAGGAACAGACCATCGACGGTTTCCATGGCGCATTTCTGAATATACTCGTGCGCCCGGTGGACGGGGTTGCGGGTCTGGAACCCCACGACGCGCTTCCAACCGCGCTCCGCGAACTGCTGGCGCGACTGCGTGGGAGTGAACCGGTAGGTGGCAAACGCCTGCTGCTGCAAGGAAACGACACGCACAGGACCGCCCAGCAAGACATCACCCTGCTGGTAGAGCACATTGACGCCGGGATGCGCCTCCTCTGTCGTGCGATAGACCTGGCTGGCCTCGTGCTGTTTGTCATAGCCGAACTTGTCTTCAATGGTCATGACCGCCTGTAATGCACCCTGCGCATCCACAAGCGCGATCTGCGCGCCCTCATGCAACGTCCTGGCCTGCTCCGCGCCGACGGACAAGGTAATCGGCACTGACCAGGGAAGACCGTTACTGAGGTGCATCTCGTTGACACTCCCCAGATAATCGGCGCGCGTCATGAAGCCGCTGAGCGGGCTATACGCGCCGATAGCGAGCATCTCAAGATCGGCTAACTGGCGCGAGCCGACTTCCACCTGGGGCAGGTTCTGCGCGAGTGTACGCAGTTCGGCCTGCTCGCTTTCACTCGCCCTATTTAACACCAGCTCCCCACCGTGAGGAGCAATCAATCCATTCAACATACCTTGTTACACTTTCTATACCCGCTGCAGGGGCGCGCAAAACCAGTGGGAGCGCGCTCCTGCATCGATTGATGCACCTGTTCGATTACAGGTAGCCCAGAGCAGCGAGGCGGTCGGTGACGACCTTCGCCTCTTCTTCACGCGGCTCCTCGGATTCGAGATAGCCCAGTTCTACAAGCCTGGCGAAGATACGCGCGACGCTCTCTTCAACCGTTTCTTTGTCGGTCTCGACAACCAGTTCAGGATGCTCCGGCTCCTCGTAGGGATCGCTCACGCCGGTAAACTCTTTGATTTTCCCCTCATCGGCCAGTTTATAGAGACCCTTGACATCGCGCTGGCGGCACACGTCGATAGGACACTTGACATAGACCTCGATGAAGTCGCCGATTTGAGTGCGCGCCCAGGCGCGTGTCTCGCGATACGGAGAGATGGCGGCGGAGATACAGGCGACGCCGTTGCGGGTAAGCAAGCTGCAGACAAAGGCGATACGCTTGATGTTGGTATCGCGATCCTCCTTGCTAAAGCCCAGCCCTTTGCTCAGATGGGTGCGCACGATGTCACCGTCGAGCACCTCGACATTGCGCCCGCGCGCCTCGATACGTTGCTCGATGACCTCGGAGAGGGTACTTTTGCCCGCTCCGGAAAGTCCAGTAAACCAGATAGTGAACCCTGTATTTGCCATGTGTCTATCTTCCTCCAAAATGTCGATATACGCTTTTGTACTTTTGTTGTACTTTTTCAGAATGCCTCGCCCTGCATATCGGCAGGCACAGGCACGCCCAGTTGCTTCAAGATGGTGGGAGCCATATCCATCAATTGCAGTCCGGTCAACTCACGCCCACCGGCGCCTTCATCCACATCGGGATCATGCTTGACAACAATGCCGAACTGCGCGTGGTTGCAATCATCCGGGCCAGTATCGTTATCAAAGGTGTAAATTGAGCCATGCCCGACTGTACCAACCGACCGCCAGAAGAGATCGCCAAAGTAGACAATCAGGTCGGGTGGGACGCCATTGACCGCCTGGTAAACTTCCTCCGGCTTGTAGACGGTGGTGCCAATATTGACGCCATCGGGGTCTACCAGCACCTCAAATTTGGCCTTCAGTTCGTTGCGCAGCGACTCAACCTCGCCCGGCTTCACGATACCCTGCGGCTCGCGGCCTTCGACGTTCAGGAAGATACGCGCATAGTAGCCGCCATCGCCCCAGACCTTCGTCCTGCTCCAGTCGATCTCACATTTATCGATGGATGTCAGGCTGGTGGGCATCGATTTCAGCGTCAGGTAGCCCTCATTAATCAGCCACTCGTTGACGCAAATGCCCCCGTCCATCTTCTTCGCGCCGTGGTCGGAGACAATGAACACCGTTGTATTGTCCAGGTCAACCAGGTCGAGTATCTGGCCGATTTCACTGTCGATATAGCGGTAATAGTTGTGAATGCTCTCGTTGTAGACGGGGTGGACCTCGTACTTATGATGGGTGGGGTCATGGTACTTCCACATGCCGTGGTGAATACGATCGGTGCCCATCTCGACAAACATGAAGAAGTCCCAGTCTTTTTCCGCGATCCACTTTTTGACCAGCTTAAAACGCTTCTCAGTCATGGTATAGATCTGGCGCAGCAGGTAATCTTTGTCATCGGTGCGGAAGTTTGGCACATCAACCAGGTACTCGCCCACGATAGACTCGATTTCCTGCATGGCTGAAGCGGGATAGGTATAGGGCCGTTCGGGGTTTTTGGTCGAGGGTGACAGGAAGCAGCCGACCTGAATGCCATTGACCGGCTTAGGCGGGTAGGTCTGCGGTACGCCGACCGTAATTACTTTTCTGCCTGCTCGCGAAAGTACATCCCAGACACGGTCGGTCTTCACTGAATTGGAGTTTGCCAGCGTATTTTTCTCATAAGAGTGATCGCCGCGATTGCGAAAGCCGTAAAAACCAAGCGTGCCGGGGTCTTTACTGGACATCATAGAACTCCACGCGGGTACCGTAATAGCAGGAATACAACTTTCCAGCTTGCCCCACGCGCCATGATCCATCACTCGCTTGAAGTTCGGCAACTCATCGCGCCATTGTTCAAAAACAAGCTCCGGCGGCGCGCAATCCAGCCCGATCACCAGAACCTTTTTTCGCCGATTCATGAACATTTGCCTTTCCACATACATTTGTGTCACTCGCTGATTCTTGATTTGTTAGCCCATAACCTATTGACTTTGAACCAGCCTGCATTATTCGATCTACTTACTTACGCTATCGCACATTCCCTGAGCAAAAAAAGGCACCTCAACTGTCTCTCCAACACATCCCATTACTGCCAGCGCCAATTGTCCATAGCGTAAGTGAGCATATCACTCTCAATAGGCGAAACATGTTATCAAGAAGTGAAGATGCGGTTGCGATACTTGTTGCACTGTTATGTTTACTCAACCAGCCTCAGATCATTCTACGCGTAGCTGAGTACCAGGCAACCGCATTACTTTCTCGACCAGGGCCTAACAACGTCTCCTATAATTGTAACGAGCGTTGCATTTTTACAGATCAATCGGCAGATAAATGGGCTATCCCTTGAGATAGATGCAACCATCGTCACAATGCTCGTGCTCACCTATCCCTACTGGCTCGCTAGCTACCAGAAGTAATCAGCAGCAAATAGAAAAGCTCCACCTGTGAGCGAGCTAACAGGAAAAGTGTAAGCAATATTATAGCAATCAGGCGTCACTTCGGGGTATAGTTAAGTAAAGAGCAAGAACAACTCATGTTCAAAGATAAGTGTTCACTGGTTGAACACGCATCGTAAGAAAGGATCAGAAGTATGTCGAGTAAGAAAGTTCGTGTAGCTGTCGTAGGCGTAGGAAACTGCGCCAGTTCGCTGGTGCAGGGCGTGCAGTATTACCGCAACGCGCAGCCAGATGATTTTGTTCCCGGCTTGATGCATGTCAATCTAGGTGGATACCATATAAGCGACATCGAGTTCTCCGCCGCAATCGATATTGATCAAAACAAGGTTGGCAAAGATATCAGCGAGGCTATCTTCGCAGCCCCCAACAATACCTATAAGTTTGCCGATGTGCCTGAATTGGGCGCAAAGGTCTATCGTGGGATGACACACGACGGGCTTGGCAAATACCTCTCGCGCATCATTACAAAGTCGAAGGTTGCGACGGACGACATTGTGCACATACTCAATGATACAGGCACCGACGTGGTGATTAACTACCTGCCGGTCGGCTCCGAAACGGCCACCAAATGGTACGTCGAGCAGATTCTCCAGGCAAAGGTTGGCCTGGTGAACTGCATCCCCGTCTTCATCGGGCGTGAAAAATACTGGCAGGACCGCTTTAAGGAAGCCAATCTTCCCATGATCGGCGACGATATCAAGAGCCAGGTGGGGGCAACTATCGTGCATCGCATGTTGGCGCGCCTCTTCCGCGAGCGAGGCGTGCGCCTGGAACGCACCATGCAGTTGAATGTCGGCGGCAATACCGACTTTTACAATATGCTGGAACGCGAGCGCCTGGAGTCGAAGAAGATCAGCAAAACCAACGCCGTGACCAGCCAGTTAGACTATGATCTGGGTGAAGGAAACGTGCATATCGGGCCATCAGACTACGTAGAGTGGCTGACCGACCGCAAGTGGGCCTACATTCGCCTGGAAGGTCGCACATTCGGTGATGTGCCCCTGAACGTCGAACTCAAGCTGGAAGTTTGGGACTCGCCCAACTCGGCGGGGGTGGTGATCGATGCTGTGCGCCTGGTGAAACTGGCGCTTGATCGCGGCATCAGTGGCACACTCGAAGGGCCGAGCGCCTACCTGATGAAGTCTCCCCCGGTGCAGCACTACGACGATATCGCGCGTGAAATGACCGAAGCCTTCATCGCAGACGAGACGTTTCGCACACCCCAGCAGCCAGAGGTACTCGAGCCAACCAACGGCCACAAAGCTGAAGTGTCCGCTGATTAACCAGTAGGGACGCCCCTGGTGGGTGCATATAGGACACCCACCAGGGGCGTCCCTACTGTCAGGTAGCGGGCGCGTTCTGTTTTGGCAGGCCGGGCGCATTCTTGAGTAGTTCCTCGCGCACAATCGTAACCTCGGCGGGTGCGGTAATGCCAATTTTCACGCGCTCACCCTCAACAGCCAGCACCGATATACTGATAACTCCATCAAGTATGATACTTTCGCCAACTTTGCGCCGCAATACAAGCATATCCTTATTCCTTTCTTCACTTGCCGGTCTCTCTTTCAGCAAATGCTAGAGACTTTTTTTACTGCACCAGCTAATCCTCTGGTTCTATCTCCAGCATCTTTCGCGCCATAGCCAGGCTATCCTGGTGATAGCTTCCGTTATTTATGCGCTCACGCAGTTTCTCGATATGGATAGGGTCAACGCGCATAGCGAACTGATTTTTCACCGCCCGCACGCCTAGAGCTATAGCGGTCTCCATATCCGTTTGAGAAGCAGCGTTTTGGTTTCCTTCAACCGTCGTATCCGTTTGAGAAGCAGCGTTCTGGTTTCCTTCAACCGTCGACCTCTCTCGAACGCCCTGGAGTGTCCTGATGACTGTCACACTTTCTACACTCATGTGGCTCCCTCGCAATCCTATAAATAAACCACTATTCACCTATAAAAGATTTTCACCATCTCACTTGCATGGCATTGCTCAAATGCCGTCTTTTTTCATTTTCAACGGTGACGCGCGGCGTACTACCAGCGGTTTGCGCAGCCTGTTCCGCGGCATGGCGTACATTCATCGCCGCGCGCAGGCGCAAAATCGCCTGCATATGCAACTGGCAGACCCGCGACTCGGAAACATACAGAAGTTTACTTATCTCCTTCATCGTCAGTTCCTCCTGATAATACAGGGAGAGCAGCATGCGCTCTCGGGGTGGGAGATGGTCGATAGACTGGCTGAGCAGTTGGAGCATCTCGTTCTGCTCCAACTGCTCAGCAGGACCAGGCGTTCCCATATCTTCAAGCAAGTCGGCCAGCGAAGTCACGCTATCATCCACAGGCAGAGCGCTTAAAGGCGCATCCAGCGAGAGGATCATCGTACCGGCCTCTTGCAACATCTGACGATAACGACCGGTTGAAACCTGCAACTCGGCTACGACTTCTTCTTCCTTCGCGGTACGCCCCAACCGCTGCTCCAGCTCAGCCAGCGCACCTTCAACCTGGCGCACGCGCGTCACCGCCGAACGCGGCATCCAGTTAAGTGAGCGCAACTGATCTATGACTGCGCCGCGAATACGAGATGTGGCGAATGCCTCAAAACGTATACCTCGCGAAGGGTCAAAGCGATCAATGGCGTTGATGAGTCCAATTACTCCGTAACTAATGAGGTCTTCCTGGTCCAATATGCTCGTCGGCGGGATACCCAATCTCCCTACTACAAAGCGCACCAGGGGGGCATACGCCACAATCAGTTCATCGCGTAACGCCGGACGGCGCGTGGCCACAAACTCCAGCCAGATATCGTCAATTGTTGCTGATACACTCATAGGAATACCTTCCTGCGAGGTTCCTTCCTGAGTTGCTCCTTTCTGCGAACTCTCCAGCGCGCACACAGGCAAATTACTTACTACCTGAAGGGTTGACAAACCTACAGCCCGCTACACTTGCCCATGAGTTAAGTGTAGCAAGCAGGCGGCCTTTATATAACTGACATTAGTCGGCTCTTCGCTAAGCCAGAAGTCCCTGATTGGCTATCTTGTTCGCCCCTGTGGAACAGATTGAGCAAACCGATTAAGAACACTAGAGAAAGTACCCGGCAGTCTTGCCAGGCTATGCGATTGGTTTAGAGGAGATGAGAGAGTATGAAGAATAACCAGCAGCCGTCTGAGTATAATGACCGGCGCATACAGCACGCGGAAGCATTGAACCAGGTTGTCAGCGCCTCTGAAGAACAATTATTGCTTGATTATTTGATTGAAAACGGGTTCGTGTGGGACGAGGCCGTCAAGCTGCTCCATATGCGCGAACACCTCTACAGCAATGCCGAAATGCGACAACGTATGGCCGATGACGCTCGCACGCAATTCGCGCGCTGGCTCTATGAGCAAGGCCAACTCAAAGAAGAAGAATAGTATATTGTCATCACCCGGCGGATATGCTATACTGCGCAACGGAGAGATGTCAGAGTGGTCGAATGTGCCGCTCTCGAAAAGCGGTAGGGTGCAAGCCCTCGTGGGTTCGAATCCCACTCTCTCCGCCGGGCGTGAGTTGTCATGCCCACAGCATGGAGGAGTCTCATAGTGGTCTAGTGAGCACGACTGGAAATCGTGTAAGGTGAATAGCCTTCGTGGGTTCAAATCCCACCTCCTCCGCTTTTCCCCGTTTACTGCTATGCCCACTCCACATATCTCACCAGCACCTCTTGCACCCCGACTTACGCCATATGGTATAAAATATGAGCGACACCTGCCCGTATTGTGAGAAAGGATGATACGCTATGGCAAAGGACTATGCCTGGAAAGTCGAGAAGGACAGCACAATTAAACTCAAGGACTATGACCCCGTTCATATACTTGATAAGATCACGCCCGAAGCAGCAGCCCTGGAGCTACAAAATTTGGGCGAGGAGATCAGCATGTTACAGGAGTTGCTGGCCGAGGCTCAACACCACAGTATGCTTATCATCCTGCAAGGCACGGACACCAGCGGCAAAGATGGTACCATCCGCCATGTTTTCAATCGTGTCAATCCCCTGGGCTGTTATGTGCATTCCTTCAAAGCGCCCACCAGCGAGGAGCTGGCGCATGATTTCCTGTGGCGCGTCCATCGAAACACGCCGGGGAAAGGCGCCCTGTGCATTTTCAACCGCTCACACTATGAAGATGTGCTGATCGCTCGCGTGCAGTGCCTCGTCCCCAAAAGCGTCTGGAGCGAACGCTATGAAGAGATCAACAACTTCGAGAAACTGCTTGCTGACAACAACACAATTATCCTCAAATTCTTCTTACACATCAGCTACGAAGAGCAAGGGCAGCGCCTGCTGGCCCGCGAACAGAATTTAGATAAGGCATGGAAGATTGACGCTAGCGATTGGGAAGCGCGAAAATACTGGCACGACTATCAGCAGGCTTATGAAGACGCGCTCAACAAGTGCAGCACCGGCGATGCGCCCTGGTATATTGTGCCGGCCAACCACAAATGGTACAGAAATCTGGCCGTCTCGCATATCCTGGCGCGCACCATGCGCCAGTACAAAGACGAATGGAAGGCTCAATTGGAGGAGCGAGGAAAGCGAGAACTCGAAAAATTGAACCAGTTGAGGAAAGCGCAATGAGTTTCCCGGCATTTTATCTCTTTTTGTATCAAGCTGACGCATTTTGCCCTGACGAGGTAATCTATTTGATCCCGGAGAGCGTAATACAGGTCAAGTAGACGAATAGGAGCAAGCTTGATGACCTGCGAAGAATTTGAAGAACTATCAGGCGCTTATGTGCTTGGCGCGGTGACGCCAGAGGAAAGCAAGGCTGCGCGCGCGCACATTGCGACGTGCGAAAAATGCGCTCACCTCACACAGCAGTTGCGAGCGATAGTAGACCTGCTTCCGCTCTCCGTCACCCAGGTAACGCCGCCAGCGGCCTTACGAGAGCGCGTGCTTACCGCCGTGCGCCAGGAAGGCTGCGTGATTCCAATCGAGCGTGTCGCCCAGATCAGAGAACGCCGCAAAAAACCCGGCTGGGGTACCCGCTTGCTGGCAGTAGTTGCTATCCTGATGCTGATGTTAACAGGCGGCATGACAGCCTGGAATGTTTCCCTGCAACAACAAAACGCACACCTGGGAAGCCAGGTGACTGCGCTTCAGAAAACAAACGGCTCGCTGCAAGGTGAGATCGCGCAGGTCTATAGCGTGCAGGGCAACGCACACGCGCAGACAGCCACCGGCTCGCTGGTCTATATCCCACAACAGAATATTACGCTGCTGGTCTTGCGCGGTTTGCCACAGCTTCAGGGCAATCAACTCTACCAGGGCTGGCTCATCCATGCCAATAAGCCCACCAGTATAGGCAAGCTGACCATGCAGAACGGCGTCGCCAGCCTGACATTCCCAGGCAGTGTTAAAGGATACGAGGTGGCAGCCGTGAGTCAAGAGCCAGGACCGGCCCCGAGCCAGAGCGCGCCAGCCGGCCCGGTCATAGCAAGCGGAACTTTACAACATTATGTACAAACACTTTACACCATTTAGCCTTCACGTTCCCCCAGAACGGCTGCCGCTACGCGACTTGATTGTATATAATCAAGTCGCGTTTCTGTTGCACCAGATTCAAAACAGTAGCGGACAGTCAAAGTTCATTTGCGCGTCATGCGGTATATCTGGGCGCAAAACAGGGCAGTTCCCACCAACGAGCTGACCAGAATGACCCAAAGGAAGTTCAACAAAAGAGACAGCATAGCTCCCGCGCCGTTAGCCGCGAGATTATCGCTAAAACAATTCCCGCCAGCCTGGTTATTATCAGCGCTGAATGGCGTACCTGACAGGTTCGAGCCGCCGGATGTACGTGCATCGCTGGTTCCTGTAATAGCGGTTGTAATGGGTGTTCGGCCACCGGTAGAAGCGGTCACGGTGGGGGTAGTTGTATCTGTCACCGTCGGCATCGCTCCAGGTGTCGTTGTAACAGTTGGCATCGCTCCAGGCGTGGTTGTGTCAGTTGGCGTAACCACCGCTGTCGGCGTATTCGTCGGGGTGGGCGAAGCGGGCGTATTTGTCGGGGTAATGCCCGGCGTGACTATCGCTGTCGGCGTTGTGGTTACGGTTGGTACTCCCACTGTAATTGTTGGCGAAGGCGTCGGCCTGGGTGTTGTTGTGACGCCCGGCGTGGGTGTTGCGCGCCGGTGAACCGGCGTGGGCGAAGGTGAAGGCGTAGCAGTCTTCCCGCGCGTCGGGGCGACGGTTCGCCCGCTGCTTGTCGTGATATGGGTCTGAGGAGACGACACACTGGCAGTCGTCGAAGTGGCTACACATGGAACAGGCGTAATGGTTGGCGTCGCGGCTACTGGTGACGTAGAAGCGGAGGCCGGTGCCGTCGCCGTTATGATAGCCGAGTCGACGACGTGTGTTGCTGTACCGCCCGTGTGTCCGCGTGTGATCAGCGATCCCCACGCGCTGCCCGCCGTAACAAAAAGTAGGGATATACTGATGCAGATGCAACAAAACGCAATCATGATGACCATCAAACGACCACCCAATCCCCTATTCCACAGGGCCATTAATGTTTCAATCATCTCACTCCTATCCTTCCCCCCAAACTTTACCAGGGCGACCGCACGACCACATCCTTGCCAGGGCGACCGCACCCTTGCCAGGGCGACCGCAAGGGTCGCCCCTACCATATACGCGTTACTGTTGGTTTATTGCCTCTAACGCGCGTACAGGCGACCCTGGCTGTGTATCTCTTTGCTCCAGCGGGCTTTCTTCACGCTTGAGGGTGCTCAGCATGGCATCGATGCAAGAGGCACAATCCTCCGGGCGTGACACTTCAAAAATGACGCGCTTTTGCCAGTGATCTGCTTCAAAGGCAACCGCCCCGCGCAGGTGCGACACGTGCAACAGGCGCGCATAATCAAGTATAAGCTGGCTCTTGCGTCCGATGTAGATGATACGCCTGTCAGTCACAATCAGCAGGCCGTGATCCTGTGCCGGATAGGTATAGCGCGATGTCTCTTGAATGCGCTCCCCGCAGAGTGTGGCCCGCGTGCTGTAATACGCCTGCTCGCCACGCCCCAGGCGCACCGGAACTGCTACAATCGGCAAGGTGTCTATTCGCGCATATTTCTTACTGGTATCCGAGAGCCGCCAAATCTTTTGTTTCTGCGTATGCCGTTCCAGGCGCAACGCAGGCGGAGGCGGTGTCTCGACCGGACGCGTGACGCGCTCGTGTAAGATTGAGTCCGCGCTTTTACACCAGGGAGCCAGGTATTCAGCCACCCTGCGAGCATCGTCGATGGCAGGGATACCGCGAAGGGTCAGTTTTTTTGATCCGAAATGCAGTTTCAGGCTGGCAGAGGCAACGCCAAGCACGGTGCGGCAGGTATAATTCACGCCGGTAAGCTCTTGCAGGCGATAGTTTCTTCCTTCGGCGCTGAGGTAATCATGGTACAGGCGGAACTCTTTCCCCCAACCAAATGCGCACACTACCAATGTTTGCTGACTTCTCATCTCACCTATCCTCCCCACTAACAGCATGTGACAAAAACATTCCGTAATGTTACGACGAGGCAGCTAACAGGATGTAACGATCATTGATACATCCATATATGGATATTCTACAATAGGTAGTTATTCGATGCGCCTGCTGGCACGAAAACGCGAGAGCAAGGAACGCAGCATGACGCCGCGCGCCTGGTGCCAGAGCCGCTCCAGGTCTTTCTCCTCGACCTCGCCCGTGACATGCTGCTGCGCGCTCCAGCGTTCGCGCACGAAGAGGTGCGTGATACGCCATAAGGCTATCTGAGCGCGTGGGTAACGCTGGCACAGCACGCGTGTATATTCATAAGGGGTTTGCGACTCTCGCGGGGGCGCGCCCGCTAAGCTGGCCAGGCGGGAGAGACGCCAGTAGATGCCCGCGATGATAGGGGCATTGGCATATAGTTTGCTCAATCTGTAGCGATTGGCTGCAACAACCAGCGCCAACAACGCCACCAGCAAAATGAGCAGCGAAAATCCCAGGAAAAGCATACCGCGTGTTGTGTAGTTCGAGTCCAGCGTATTCGACCCATTCCCATTGGAGCCGACTGCTGGCGTGGAATGGGCAGCAGGTGTCGGATGAGCGCTCGTCACGCTTGGGGTCGGCTTGACCGGGGTCGGCGTAATGCCGGCAGACGGTGATGTCGGGTTGGTTGCATTGTTCAGGGAAAAGCCCGGTGTCGGATCGAAGTCGATCCAGCCCTGGCCGGGAAAATAGACCTGCACCCAGCTGTGCGCGTCGGTGCCATCAACCACCCAGACCTTGCGATGCATATCGAAATGGCCCTGGCTGAAGCCACCGACTACGCGGGCTGGTATACCCAGCAGGCGAGCCATCACGGTCATAGCGGTCGCGTAATAGGTACAATACCCGCGACGCGTTTTTAACAACCAGCTTACCGCGTCTACATTTGGAGGCACCGTGGAATTATTGACGGAGTAAGTAAACTGCGCCTGATTGGTGAAATGCGCCACCAGCTTGTTCATGGCATCGTAGGTATTCGTGGCTCCGCGCGTCCATTGCTGCGCTGTCGCCAGGACATCCGGTGTGAGATCGTTCGGAGTTTGTAAGTAATCAGCGTTGAGCAGGTTGTAGTTCGCATCTTGCTGCCAGAATGACGGGACGTTAAGTGGCAAGGGAATAGTCGAAAGTTCCTGGACCGTGGCCGATGGTATGGACGAAGTGACCTGGTATTGTTCACCCGCGCTTAAAGACGCTTGCTGCGTCCAGGCGGTAGTCATGCCATCGCTATAGATAACAGTCGGAATGCTAAAACTGTCGGGTTGGTCTGGCCCAAATATATACGATTTAGTTCCACCCGGCGGATTGACCAGCGTGATCGAGGTCGTCGCCTGCGTCGAGCTGCCCGGCATATCTAGCGGCAGTGATTTGTTGGCGGGAAACGACAGGCCCTGGCCAGATGTCCGCGCTTTCCAGGTGTGACCATCGAAATAGTTGTAAGTAAAGCCTTCCAGGTAATGCGACTGCGGACTGGTATAGTAAAGCACCTGGCCCGCCGGCAGATTGACACTGCCAGTGATGGTAAGCTGGTCGCCAAAAAAATTCGTCGTCTGACCTATCTGCAACGTTGAAGCAGGATCGTTCAACGACAACTGGCCATGCATCAAATTCACCCAGCCATTTTCGACGGTATTCCAGAGAGAGACACCAGCAGCAGGCTGTCCAACTGTGGGCAGCAGCAGGCTTAACGGAAGAATCAGGACGGTCATGAGCGCAGTCACCTGCATGAAACGCGTGGTGATGTTGCGCAGCCACGAGCGATCCGTATGCAGCCCTTCCTGCGCCCAGCGGGTCAACTGGTTACTCAACTGGATGCGCGCGACGAGCAACAGCAGCGCGCCTGCCAGTATGACCACCAGCAGTGAAAGATCAGATTTCGCATACTGGAGATTCACGAGCATAATCGAACAATACACCAGCGCTACCAGCCAGGGAAGGCGAGCGCGATAGATAAGCCACGCGCCAAAGTAGCCAAGAAAGAAACACAAGAAGGTGAGATAAAAGAGAAATACCATACTGGTAACGTCAACAGGAGGCGATACCAGTCCACCGCTAATCACGGAGCGCAAGTCTTCAAGCAGTATCAGCCACGAAGCGTTATAGGCGATAACGCTGGTCAGCCAGACCGATAGCCAGTATCCGGCAAGGCAGGCCGCCAGGTGCAGGATAAACTGCGGGAAACGCCTCGTTTTAGCAACGAGCAAGCCCAGCAGCAGTCCAGTCGCTGTACCATAGAGGAGATTTGCATGTGAATCCACCCAGCCCGCGGAAATTATGGAGAAAACCACCGCGTATACTGCCACCGCCAGTAGAGCCATGGGCAGCCAGCCTTCGGCTGGCACCAGGTTCAGGTGAGATTGAGATGCGCGTGTAGCGGGCTTTGCTGTCACTTGTTGCATGTGCAGAGGTCGGACTGGCGATTGAGGTATCGTAAACGGCGCTGCCTGTTCCACCCCCTCCGAAGACGGAGGCGGCATCAAACTTGACCTCATTACATGCTCCTGCTAGTAGTACACTGAACGCTAAATCACGTTCTTACCCGTTTCGCCCATTATTACGCCATAAAGTAAATGGGAAATCTATGGCTTAACTCACAGATGTGGCAACCAATCATTATAATGATACACTAAAGTATACCAAATCGTTGCAGATTTATCCAAAAGGGCCAATTAAACACGCGTTTTGCTTTTCGCCACAGGTGATGGAGAAGCCAGAAGGCTGCTTCTTCCGAAGAAGAACAGGAGCATGGTCGCGCTGCTAGCAAGGCAGCACGCGCCGAAGATAAAAGCGGTGGAAAGGTTGACATACGTCTGGAGCCAACCTGCGATAGCCGGGCCGATGCTAAAGCCCAGGCTCCAGGTGACGGAATAGAAACCGCTCAGGGTAGCGCGGAAACGGTCTGATACCTGCTCCATCTCGAACGCCGCGTAGATCGGCTCGATCAGGGTGCGCATGAACGAACGCGTATATTCACCACCCACCGCAAAAAGCAGGCTTGGCGCGAAGCCCACCAGGATCATCAGCGGACAACTGAGATACATGACGGTGGTGATGATGCGTAATTTGCTCCAACGATGCACGAACAGAGGCGCGGTCAGCGAGAAGATGCCTCCGACCAGCCCGGAAATGGCGAAGATGATGCCCAGCGTTCCCGGCGAGAGATGGAAACGTAGCACGAAGTAAATCTGGATGAGCGCGACAACGGCTCCCTCACCCATGGTAAAGAGCAGATCAGGGACGAGCAACTGCGCGAAAAGCCTGACCGGCAAGCGTTCTTCACGCCGGACGGCTGGCACGGGTTTTTCGGTATGAGCGGCGGTCGCAGCAGACGAAACTGCGCCTGCAATCTCTCCATTTCTGGCCGACCGCGCGCGTTTCGGTTCGCGTAAAAACCAGAGCGGCAGGCCAAAGACAAACGTACTTAGCGCAGCGATCAACACACCCCAGCGCAGCGGGACAGTGCTGCTCGCCGCTACATGCAGCAATTGCCCAACAAACTCTGGTATCGCGCCTCCCAACAGATTACCCAGCGCGCCCACGCCGAGCAAGAGAAAGCTATTCAGCGCGAAAACGCCGACGCGCTGTCTCTCAGTCGTGCTTTCGGTAAGCAATGGCAGGTTTGTTACCCAGTAAGCGGTGGATACCACCCCCTGCATGAGCGCGCAGATCAGCAGCCAGGACGCGGATGTCCCCAGCCCGATGCCGGCCAGGAAGAGCGGCGTCAGGATGGCAGTGGCGATCAGGACAGCTTTCCGACCAACGCGATCCGCCAGGAAACCAACAGGAATCGCGCCGACCAGCGAGCCAATGGCAGGCATAGCGGTCAAAAGCCCGATAAAATCGGGACGAAAGCCCAGGCTATGAGCATAATAATTGACCGTCAACGTCGAGATGCTGAGTTGAAAACCCTTGCCCAACGTGAAGCAGAGCAACAAATACACATTGAGCGGCAGGCGCGGGAACGCTAAGGTCAGGCGGCGTTTGCGCGGCAAGCTGGATGTGCGTTCTTGCTGCGGGGAACCGGGCGCGCGCGGCATGTATGTACTCCTGATTATCACCAATGGTCAGTACAACATACCGTATCACAGCGCGCCGCTCCCGGACAATGGACAAAAGGACAGGCAAATTACGAATTGAACTCGTTGACTATCACAATCTCAACCTCGTCCTCTTCCTCATGATCCTTATCGTCCCTGTCTTTATGCGCGCAGTGTTGCACTGCCATGAACATGCTGCCTGTCGCGGTACTATTCCCTGCTCCCGAAGTTGCCGGGTCCAATCTGTCCCACTGTGTCGTATCAGAAGCTGCATTGAGGATAGCATCTTGTGCATTGCCGGGTAGCAGTCCCTCCGCCTGCAATTCCAGCACGCGCGCCGCTATTGCGCTGACGATGGGAGTTGCGAATGAGGTTCCCACCCAGTTAGCCCAGGCATGATCGTCGGGCGCGGTATAGTATTGAGCAGGCGGATCGAGTGAGAGTGGCGGATACTCGACGGAAGTATAAATGCCACGCAGCATATCGTTCGGTCTCACATCTGGATTGCCGCTGGTAGGATAGGGTGGGGTGGGCGGTACCACGGACGGCACTTCCCCGCCATAAGTCGCAACACCTCGTGGCCCGGCATAGCAGCTATACGAGGTCACATCCCCACTTGAGTCTACAGCGCCAACCGGAATGATGCCATTCAGGGGATTCTGGTCATAGGCGAAAGCCGCGGGATAGAGCGCCACAGGCCGATAGGGTCCAGGCATCTCACGCTCATCCCCCTCATTTCCGGCGGACGCCGTCACAATAACGCCCAGGTCGGTCAGGCTCTTCAGAGGTTGCTTCAGGCTTGACCAGGGAGGAGTAGCGGGGCCACCTGCAGTCGTATCGACTCCCTGTGATTGGGCTTCTTCGTCGGTAGGGATCACCAGGCTCAGATTCACGACTACTTGTTTGCCGTAGAGGTCTCCCGAACTCAGCGACTTACGATAATAAATCTGATTGAGGGCGTTCGCGATCACCTGCACATCGCCCACGCACAGATCATCCAGAACGCGCACGCATTCGATGCGCGCGTGTGGAGCAACATCGCGCACGATGCCGGCGATGAACAGCCCATGATCCTCCAGGTGAATGGGATAATGTCGTCCATAGACGTCTTTGCCGACAAAAGTGCCGTTGGTATCACCAATTTCTTGCACATCCTGTACGCCGGACATGAAGCTGTAGTCAAATGTCGCCGTTTCGTTGACATTGCGCAGAAGCAGGTTGTCCTCTGCGGCCAGGCGCGCCGCCCGCGCAATTACTCCTCGTTCTGGAAATGCATCCAGCACAAAAACCGTCACGCCATCGCCTTTTTTTGATTTGAGATTATCGGGAAGGTGAGGCAACCTGATATGCCAGCTAGAGCAGGAGTCCGTTACTGGCATAGGTGGACTGAGAGGACAGCCCTGACCCGCGCCACTCGGCGACCCCCCGGTTAACCAGGTGGGTGCGGCAACGGTGATGGGGATACCTTCAGAATTGAGAGCCTCCAGACTTGCATTGAGCTTCTCCACAATCTGAACAACAAGACTATCCATAGAGCCTTTTTGTCCATTCCCATTCCCATTCCCATTTCCGTTGCCATTATCGCCAGTTCCGGGCATTTGCATCGAAGAATTGCCAGTTCCACCCTGTGAGGGGTTCGGCTCGATCTTCAAGAAGCTAATCACACTGGTCCTGATGAATCCAAACGAATTCTCAAGAGGTGCGGGGAAGCCGAACGCATAGACGCCGCCAGGAAGCTGAGAGTCATTTGCCATGTTGCTCATTTTCATAGCGTTCTTCTGCGGCTGCTGTGGCGGTGGATAGGGCATTGATTGATCGCTGTCATCCAGAAAATGTAGTGTGGCCGCTATCGGGTTGTCCTGTCCCTGCAAGAATGTATTGATATTGACCAGTTGCTGCCGCACATTCAACTCCTGTAGAGGCTTCTGCTTGAGCATGCCACCTTCAATGAGGGGATGTGAAGATTGAAACAATATAGTGACCTGGTCATCACGCCAGAATGAGTTGTGCATTTCGACCATTGGCGACTGCTGCTTATCCATTGGTGCCTCCGTGCATCTCTACCTGTATTGCCTGAATGGCCTGTAGAGAATGTATATAGATGTTACTATTCTGACAACTCAACGATCAAAGATGCTTTTTTTAGCGGTTGAGTTGTAGTTCCAGGAAAGTATATCAGGGTCTCAGATATTTTAAGGGCCGGATATCCCCGACAAGCCGAAAGGCGGCCCAGAAGTACGGATGAGTGTATAGATCAGGCATTGACCCATCCTGACGTAAGAAGTGACACTGTGCAGCGCGTAATGCCTGAACCTTGCTCTCTCCATGTAAAAGATGCTGGTAAAAGAGTTTCATCAACTCGCTGGTGGCGTTATCCTCCACGGGCCATAGACTGATAATCAATGAGTTTGCCCCTGCTGCCAGGAACGCTCGTCCCAGGCCCAACTGCTCATCGCCTCCGCTGCTCAAAGCCAAACCCGTTTCGCAGCCGCTCAACGTGACCAGTTCACAACCTACCAGGTCTAGACTGAAAGCATCAATCGCATTGAGTTGTCCATCTGCCAGCCGCACATAAGAGAAATTCGGCGCGTCCAATCTGCTCTTGCCATGGGTGGCGAGATGAATAAGTGGAGTAGATGGAGCCTGTTGTATAAGATTGGCGATAGTGGCATCTTTCTCAAGATAGCAATTTCCACCTAGAAGCGATGCTACATTTCTTGCTTCGTCATGGACACGCTGCAATTGCCCATTTTCTGAAAAGCCAAATACTAAAGGTGGTTTCGCAGCATGTTCCCCACGAACGGAGCAGTCATCCAGTTCGCTTCCAGAAGTGTCGAGGCGCGAGAGCAAACTACTGGCCGGAAGATAGCTTACCTGGAAATTTTCGATGAGAAAGCGCTCGCCATCGTAAAGCGCGTGGAAAGGCAACTTATGCAATGGACCGTAAGGAACAATGACGAGATGACCCGATAATGAAGGGAGTAAAGAGTTAACAGGCGCAATCAAGAGGGTATAAAGCTTATTCAACAGGCGGCGGATGGTCTTCTGAGGCGGATTGTGGAGATCGGGCCATCCGCCTGTCTGAAGATGAGCATGTAATAGAGGGAGTAGATTTTCTAATTCTCCCGCCCCCTCGGGATTTTCATACATAAACATGCGATCTGTTGTCAAAGCAAAGATGATGAGCTTCTTCTTATGTAGGTAATAGGTGAGTAACAGTTGATCGGGTGAGAGATGTTGTCGCAGCCACGCAGGATCGATTTCCTGGGCTGAAAGCAATCGTTCTTTTGTTTTGATTGGCTTGCTCGAAGGTGACCGGTGATCCTCTCTATTCACCGTCACTTGATGCAGATGCAGGCGTTCGAATAGCTCATTTACTTTCGCTTCGCATTGCTTTAGCTCTTTCTCGATGATTGCTTTATCAAGGGCAGGGGATACAGAGGTATCGATTTCCGCAAGCAAGGTACTATAGAAACGATGGCTCTCCTGCCAGTCCTTTAGCTCCAGTTGGATGCGCAGCGCCTCGTTGGGAAGAGGTTCCTCCCGCACCTCTTCTTTGTTTAAGGATAGTTTCATTTTATTGAGATGTTGACGAAGTGCGAATGAACGCGCTCGTTCGAGATAGCTGAAAGCCTTTTCGGGCTGATCTTGCTGCAAGCACAACATGATCATTTCCTCGTAGATTGCCCACGTCGTGCGCAGAAATGAAGGCGAGAGATCATGCACAAGATTGCCCAGCATACGTTCTATCTGAGCAATAGCGATCTGGTAATGCCTGGCAGTTTTCTGGAGGTCATTTTGAAGCGCAAAGATTCTTCCCATTAAATAATGGCTCTTGTAGACCTCTTCTTGCAAATCGTGTAGACGTGCCTGTGACATCGTCTCTTTGCACAGGCCAATAGCTTCCTCCAGAACTCTACCTGGCTGCTTTTCTCTCTCTAGTAGAGCATTCTGCGCTTTTTCTATCAACACACCAACGATGACCAGGCTCACCCGAACAGAACATGCCATCAAACCTTGCGAGTCAAAATAATACTTAATGGAGTGAGCCAGATCATACGCGGAAGTAGCCGAACCCATCTCTAATAAAATTTCTGCCTGGTGCAGTTTGGCAAGATAAGCAAGTGGTTCGAAGCCTCCATTTTTAAAGAGATTCCACGCTTCGTCGAGGACGGTCAGCGCCTCCTTCAATTTCCCGGCAGCCACTAGCGTTATGGCATGTTGATGCAGCGCATTACCAATGCTCTGCGACATACCAACTTTACGGTATGCCTCGACTGCCTCTTCAGACACACGACATGCTTCCTGCATGCGATCAAGTTTGACCAGACAATTCGCCATGTAGACTTTGAGCATAGCTAAAAGCAGCGTGTTATCCTCATCGCTCTGCATCAATCTTTCACGAGCCTGGTAGTACCGTCTCAGAGCCGAGCCGTAATAGCCCTGTGTATAATCGAGTTCAGCCAGATTCTTCTCTACCCGAATGGCAAGGTCCGTCTCATTGAGAGTATTAAAGCTAGCAAGAGCCTTCTGCTGTAGGGAGTAAGCCTGTTCAAAATCACCAAGCCAGAAGAGGTGTACAGCCTGGTTTAGTTGTGCCAGGGCTATCGAGCGCTGAATAAACGTCTTGCTCTGACCGGTCACTGTAGGATAAATAGCCAGCATATTTTCATACAACCTGACGGCATCCTCATTTTGCCCCATATTACCCATGATCATAGCAATGTTATTGTCGATGACGCACACCCAGTATGGTTCACCCAGGTGCATGAACACTGCGCGAGCACGAGCAGCGACTTTCAACGCTTCTCCTGATTGGCCTAGCCACGCGCAAGCAAGTACCCAGCTGATACGAGAACGCGCCCGGTTTCCCTCATCCCCCAGGCGCAGAAATTCCTCTTCCGCCGCGTCTGAAGCCTCCATTGCGGCTCGATTATGTCCAACTCCCACCAGAGCATCCCCTTTCGCCTTCAATCCAAGAGCGTGTGATGGGAGATGTGAAGTATAGTCACCATAAAAGATCAGCAGTTCGGCCAGTTTGAGGGAAAGAAAAGGTGTGTAGAGTACACGCAGAGCTTCTTCCGCCAGCAATTCGCCGACTGCTTTGTGGTCAGATAGCTCTGAGATATGGTACTGAATAAATAAGCGGCCTTCTTCGAGAGGCAGAACGCGCAGGCGTTCTAAAAATAGATCGCTTTCCATACTATGTTTCTTCGATGGTCAGGCCCTCAATAATCATTTCACGCCCTGGAAGACTAATCACCATTACATAATTACCGGCAGGCACGGGCTTGAAGACGATATTGCCTATATCATCTACGCGGGTTTGCAGCAAAGGTAGAGTCTTCGACAGATAGCCGTTAACTTCTACAGGCAAGGGCGCGATGTATAGCTCGGCAAGCACACCTTGCAGCGCGTCCACGTCCTCGGCGTGGTCGGCGCTTGTCAGGATGCCGAGCAGCATATGTTCGCCGCTGCTGGTGCGGGAAAGGTGCAAGGAAAGATCGACAGATTCGGCTTTGTACTGGCGCGGCCAGGCTGTTTCCTGCGCGCCACCGCGCACCACGAATTGCATCTGCGGGCGTTTCACCAACGTGGCAAAAATGCGGCGCACCAGGGCGTGCGGTGCAAAGGCGGGAACAGGAAACTCGACAGGCTGTGCTTGCATAAAACGGCGCGTTTCCTCGACTTCAACCATACAGAGCGGGCAATCCAGCAGGTGGCTGGCGATACGCTGGCGGTCTTCTGACGAGATTTCACCAGCGCTGTAGAGGCTAAGTTGCATGCCAGTTGGACATTGACTGCGGTAGAGGCGCGCAACAAGGGAGGCGTTGGTTTGCTGAAAGCGGGCAAGTCTTTGCTGGCAGACTTCACACTGCTCCAGGTGACGCTGCGTAACCGGCGGCAAAGCTTCGTCATCCAGGGCCAGGGCAATCAGTTCTTCGTCGGTGGGGGCGCTCCCATGCAAACTATCCATCACGCATTTTCCTCATTTTCTATGCTGGCACACATAGCACATCATAAACAACCTTGCGGACGCGATAAATCGTGTCCCCACAGATTTTTCGTTGCTCACGAGTGTGTCGTTGTATAAACGACGTACCCGTAAATTTTGGAGGATCATTTACTTTTCCTGGTCTCCCAGCCGCCAGCGAATCTGGTCCTTATTGCGCATAAGGCGTTCTTCGATATTGCGGCGCAGGTGATAGATTTCACCTACATTGCTAAACATACCAGGACAACGCTGCATGATCTCTCGCGGCTTGAGATTGCAGTGAAAAATGAGATAGGCAACGCTCTTTTCACGCTCTGTCGGCAGAAAACTCTGAATGACTTCCCACAGCTCGCGTCCAGTGTCTTGCTCCTGCGCGGCAGGCTCTTCCGGGAAGCCCACCCCTGGTTCAGGCAACTGTAACATCTGCTTCTCATGAGCGCGCAACGTATCGAGTACTGCGCCGTTGAGACTGAGCTTCAAGTACTTGAGCGCCGCTGCCAGTGTATCGAAGACAAGCATCTGGGCGTGGGTCGCCAGCCAGAAACGTTCGAACGTAAAAGCGACGTAGTCCATCTCGCCATAATGACGCAGCGCGCTCTCGCGGCGCGGATGACTGCGCAACCAGCCCGCCACCATGTACCTGAAGCTGAGCATCAGAAGTTCCATCGCCCGCTCATCCTGCCGGTTAATGGCGCGATGAAAAATTTCCAGGCAATAGCGGTCGTCGTATAATTCGCCTTTACGAAAATTGATGATTTCGCGCTGGCAACGGTTTTCGAGGTCTCCCAGACTCCATTGATCTATTTGATCGGGTGGGTAATCCATCTCTATACCCATCGCTCTCGACCTGCTTTCCGCAAGGGGCCTCTCCCTGATCCCCTGCAAGCGAAGACATAACCGGCACGCGGGCGAGGCAAGCTGTTGCCCCTACGTGGACCCGTTAAATCGAAGCCCTACGCGCAGGATTGTCAACGTATTCGCTGCTACAAAACAGTATTACGACTTAGTGATAGACGTAATTAATGTACAAAATTCAAATTGCAATGTCAATGCAGATGTTCGCCTTGCGGTCGCCCTGGTATCTCGCACTCGATCGCTCGAAAACTTGTCGGAAACAACAAAAAAGGATATACTTTATATGAAAAGGCGCTTTGTTTTTCGCGAGTGTCCTGATAGCCCGCAGATTTGATAGAATAAAGATAAGGTGGGCGGGGATAAGCTGCCGCCCCTATAACGTAAAGCGGGAACGGCCATGCATAAGCGAATCTTGCTTGGAGTCGATGCACCAGTTTCACCAGCGACACAAAACGCGCTGCGTACAGTGTGTGAGTTCGTCGAAGAGGCCACATCTGAAACGTGCCTTATTCTCCTGCACGTAATTCCTGTTCCCAACATCTCTTCACCCACGCTTGGCATGTATACCGGCCAGATGCAAACAGCAGACCACACCTCCGAACAACGCGCCCTGGGCGAACTGGCATTGCGCCGCGCGCGCACTGATTTGGAGAATCGCGGACTCAGGCCGGAGCAAATCGAAACGCTGCTGCGACAGGGAACACCGGCGGAAGAAACCGTCAAGGTAGCGAAAGAGATGCAGGTTGATCTGATTGTGATCGGCTGCCGGGGCAATAGCGTCCGGCAGCAGGCGCGGCGCTTCTTCGCGGGAAGTACCTCGCGGCGCATCCTGAACATAGCCAGCTGTCCCGTCATGATTGTCGTTCCGCCAGCCCCTCTCCGCATCAAACAACCCCACGACCTCGTGAAATGGTATGAAGAAGCCATTACACGCTACCTGCAAGAACATAGCGGCGATCTGACCGTCTTCACGCCCCAACAAGTCGCGCTGGCCTTCGCCCCATCGGACAGAAAAGAACCAGGGCGCAAAGAGCAGGCCGCTGCCATCCTTGCCCTTGAAAAACTGACCCGCAGCGGCCTGCTTTGCCGTCGCGATGTCAAAGGCGAGATGCGCTACGTCAATGATTAGAACAGCAGCTTTTCCAATTCCTGCGGGGCGATGACGGGCGCGAGGCAGGCGAAATTCTGGCAGACATAGGCGGTGGCTTTGCCAGCGCGCATGGGCCGATCTGCTAGTAGAGGTACAGCCTGTATGGCTTCAAGATTAGCAGCATCAGCGCAGGCCAGCACGCTGTTAGGAAGAAAATGGCTGTTTATGACGCGCAGCAAAGCGCCGGTGTCAGCCGCGCGCGCATCGCCGATGATGGCAAATTCCTTGACAGGCGACATGGCGAAGTCGAGCGCGCCCAGCGCGTGACCGAACGATTGCGGGTGCTGCGCCATGATGTCGGCCAGCGAACGCAGGTAATCATCCGCGTGCTGGCGATAAAGCGCATCCCCGCTGAAGGCTGCCAGGCGTAAGAGCACATCGATGGCCACGCTATTACCCGCGGGCGTGGCATTATCCATGATATCTTTAGGGCGACTGACCAGCACCTCGTGATCGCTCCCCGTATCGAAGAAACCGCCGTTTTGCGCGTCAGCAAAGAGCCTGATGGCCTCATCCATTAAGCGACGCGCCTCCACAAACCAGCGCGCATTGAAGTCGGCCTCGTACAGAGCCAGCAGACCATCCGCCAGAAACGTGTAATCCTCCAGGTAGCCATTCAGTTTTGCGCGCCCATCCTTATATGTGCGCAGCACGCGCCCGTCACGACTCAATTGCTCCAGCAGAAACGCGGCATTCTGGCGCGCAATGTGCAGATAATCAGCGCGCTCAAGGGAACGCGCCGCCTCCGCGAAAGCGCGCAGCATCAACCCGTTCCACGAGGTAAGTATCTTCTCGTCGCGCGCCGGTTTGATGCGCCGCTCGCGCAGTTGAAAAAGCGTTTCGCGCCCGCGTACCAGCACATCTTGCAGGTGTTCCAGGCTTACCTGCGCCTCGTCGGCTACTGTTTGCGCGTCCCGCTCGATGTGCAAAATGTTTTTGCCCTCGAAGTTGCCACGCGGCGTGACATCGTAATAAAGCATGAAGAGCGCGGCGTCCTCATCCGGTAAAGCGGCCTTGATCTCGTCAGGCGCCCAGGTGAAAAACTTGCCCTCTTCGCCCTCGCTGTCGGCATCCTGGGTGGAATAAAAGCCGCCCTCCGGCGAAACCATCTCGCGCGCGACATAATCCAGCGTTTCTTCAACGATGCGGCGATAGAATGGATCACCCGTTAATAGAAACGTGTTCAGGTAGAGACGAGCGAGCAAGGCATTATCATAGAGCATCTTCTCAAAGTGCGGCGTCAGCCACTCGGCATCGACCGAGTAACGGTGAAAGCCACCACCCAACTGGTCGTAGATACCACCATGCGCCATCTTATGCAGCGTAGTCTCGACAATCTCCTTCTCAGGCCGCGTCGCCTTACTGCCAATCTCACCGCGCTCGCGATGCAGGTGCATACGCAGCAAAAACTCCAGCGACATGGTATTGGGAAACTTGGGAGCGTTGCCAAAACCACCGTGCGCAGGGTCAAAATCAGCCGCCAGTTCACGGCTGGCAGTCCCTAACATCTCCAGGGGCAGCGTGCCAACGGGAGCCACCCCGCCTCTGCCCGCAAGAGGCGAATTGCTGCGCTTTTGCATGTATTCAGCCAGTTGCGCCGCCCGCTCCTCAATCTGCTCGTGGTGATTTTTATAAGCCTCGGACATCGTCAACAATACGCTCGGAAAGCCGGGCATAGTCTCGCGCCCATATTGCCGGTCACGCGGCGGGAAGTACGTGCCTCCATAAAAAGGCCGTCCATCCGGCATGAGGAACATGGTCATGGGCCAGCCACCCTGCCCGGTGAGCGCCTGCACCGCCTGCATATAGATAGCGTCGATATCGGGCCGCTCCTCGCGATCAACTTTGATCGAGACAAAATTATCGTTCATAAGCCCTGCGATCTCTTCATTTTCGAAGGATTCGCGCTCCATCACGTGACACCAGTGACAGGCCGAATAGCCCACGCTCAACAGGATTGGCCTATCGAGTTCCTTCGCCTTGTGCAGGGCTTCTTCACCCCAGGCATACCACTCCACCGGGTTGTGCGCGTGCTGCAATAAATAAGGACTTGTCTCGTCTATAAGCCGGTTCGTATATTTATGTTGTGATGCCGTATCGGACATGGCTTTTCTCCTGTATCTTTTATTGACAAACGAATGCAGTAAGAGAGGGGCAAAACGTCGGGAACGCACGCTTCATTCCTCTATTCAGTTGTCAATATCATCAGATCACATACTACACTCAGGCCATTGTACGACATGTCGTGGGGAATAGGAATATCAAGAAATCACTAAAATGAAACAATTCTAAACACCAACCCCTTGACATTTTATGCTAACAATATTATAACTATGACCAGATAAGCTTATTCAGTCATTATGAACAAATGGTCACTTAGTCACGATTAGAGGGAAGGCACATATTGGCAAGTCCACGCAGAAGCGAGAGAGGTCAAACCGAGGAACGCTCGAAACGAGAAGAACGCGCGGATAGGATACTGGACGCCGCAGGCGAGTTGATGTTGCGCTGGGGCTATAACAAAACGACGATCGATGATATCGCCCGCTATGCAGGCGTGGCAAAAGGCACCATCTACCTGCACTGGAAGACGCGCGAAGACCTCTTCACGGCCCTCATGAAACGAGAGTACATTCGCCTGGCGGACGACCTCCAGCAGCGCATCGCCAGCGACCCCGAAGGGGGAACTTTACGTGGGATCACCAAACACACGATGCTGGCTACCTTGAAGAGTCCTCTCACTAAAGCGGTATTTCTGCGCGACACCGACCTGCTCGGTGAATGGATGCGCAAAGAATATGCCAGCCCGAGCTTCTCAGAACAAATTGCTCAATCTCTGGCACTCGTTGAACTCTTCCGCACTCGTGGAGTAGTACGCGATGATATAGATACTCGCAAGCTGGTCTATATGCTCGACGCCATCACAATAGGTTTTTTAGTGATTGAGCAGCATATGCCCGACGACTTCAAATACTCCGACGAAGAGGTTGTGGAGATGACGGCTGAGGTAGTCGAGAGGGCACTCGCTCCTTATCCGCCCTCAGATTCGCAGCCGGACGAGAAGACAAAACAAGAGATGTCGAATACTTTAACTTCGTATATCGATGACGTCATAGCTATTAGAAGTAGAATAGATCAAGAGGAGGAGAAACCATGACAACCCGGGAACCGGTATTTATAATTGATAACCTCTACAAATCATATGGGAAGATCCAGGCCGTCAAAGGCATCTCCATGCGCGTGGAGCGAGGCGAGATCTTTGGCTTTCTGGGTCCGAACGGCGCGGGCAAAACCACCACCATTCGCTGCATGCTCGACGTCATTCGCCCCACGTCCGGTACGCTGCGCGTGCTGGGGCTGGACGCGCAGCGCGACAAGATGGAACTGCACCAGCACATCGGCTACCTGCCTGGCGATGTGCGCCTGCCGGGGCAGATGACCGGCAAACAGGTCATCGACTACTTCTCGCGCTTGCAGGGCAGGGAACCCGTGCTGCTGCATGACCTGGTGGCGCTCTTCGATGTAGAAATAAAGCGGCCTTTGAAAAGCTACTCCAAAGGCATGCGTCAGAAGATCGGCGTTGTGCTGGCCTTCATGTGCGATCCCGAAGTGCTGATCCTGGACGAGCCAACATCCGGCCTCGATCCACTCTTGCAGCGCACCTTCAACGAATTTTTGCTGCAAGAGCAGGCACGCGGCAAGACCATCTTCATGAGTTCGCACATCATGAGCGATGTTGAGAAGGTGTGCCAGCGCGTGGCGGTCATTCGCCAGGGCGAAATCGTCACCATCGAAGAGGTGGAGAAGCTGCGCCAGAAAGCCGGTCAGCGCGTCACGGTCGAGTTTGGCGATGCCGTCAGCGCGGATGAACTGGCGCGTATGCCAGGGGTAATTAATGTCACCCGCAACAACTCCGCTTACCACTTCAATATAAGCGGCAGCATGGACGCGCTCATTAAGGCGCTCAGCCGCCACGAAGTGCTGCGCTTGCAGGCTGAAGAGGCTCCGCTGGAAGAAGTGTTCCTGAAGTTTTACGAAAATCCACAGGCGGAAACAACGACAACGGGTACGCGCTAAATCCTGTATTGGTGAAAGGAGAGCTAATAATGGCTGCTACATCCATCTCGAAAAATATCGCCGCGCCGAAGAAACGCGCGCGCAGCTTGATAATCACAAGGGTCTCGTTTGTCAACGCCAAAACACTCTTAGGAGCCGGCGCTTTCTACATCCTTTTTATCGCGCTGGTGATCGGCTTCCTGTACCCCAGCCTGTCCCAATTAAATTTCAATGCGTACCTGACCTCTAATGCTGTATCGGGTCTGATAGGCGCAAAGCTCACGAATGTCAGTTTTTCCTCTATCTTAGCGGTGGAGCTGTATAGCTCTCTATATGCTCTGATCTGGGGCGGCATCATCGCCTTTATGGCCGGGGCGGCACTGCCTGCCACCTTCGAGAACGGCACGCTCGACCTGGCCCTCGCGCGGCCAATTTCTCGCACGCGCTACTACCTGGAAATGTGGCTGAGCGCGGTCCTGGGCGCCATCTTTTTGAGCCTGGCGGCTGCTTTCTCGGTCTGGCTCGCTACCCTTTTTGTGAAAAACCCTGGTATCGATTGGGGCTGGCTCGCCATCGCGGAGTTGGTCGAGCTGGCGCTCATGTTCCTGGCCAGTGGCATCGGCATGCTCTTTGGATCGTTCATGAATGGCAGCCGCGCGGCCGGCGGCGCAGCGCTTGGTATCATCGCTCTTGCCTACCTGATGAACACGCTCGGCAGCCTTTCCGATAAACTGACCTGGATGTTAAAAATCCAACCGCTCTATTACGTCCAGGGCATCCAGGCTCTCGCAGAACACTCTATCACCGGCTGGTATCCCCTGGTACCAGTGATTGGAGGTTTGATCTGCGGCATCGCCGGGTTGATAATCTTCAACAGGCGCGACCTGCCGACAACGTAAATATATAACAGAAACTACATGCGTATTGGGACGCAAGTGTCCCCCGCCGTGCGTAGGGACAGGGACGCGGGGCTGGGCGGACGCGGGGGCCTTGCGCCTGTCCCCGTGAGCTACAGAAAGCGACGCCCCACCCCCTTTATCAAACCGCGCTGTAAGACCCCTGGCTTCAGCCATGGGGATATCAGGCGCGCCACCCGCAGGCGGAGCAGGCATTGAATACGAATACTAGACGAACGTTCTACTTTGTGCGATAATGCGCTCATGCATAAAATGTTCCAGTATCGGATATACCCGACAAAAAAGCAGGTGAAGCTGCTTCATGACACCCTTGAAG
>DATLSI010000119.1:0-2058 GCA_035534255.1 Ktedonobacteraceae bacterium
GCGTTTGCTCGACGCGTGTGAGCAACTGTCCGACGCACAACTGGACGCCACCACGACAGGAATATTTGGCAGCGTGCGAGAGACCCTCATGCACCTGTTCGCTGCCGAAGAAGTTTATGTGCGGTCTTTTACTGGAACAACTCCTATACCTTCACTAAAAGAATTCACTACTTTTGCAGGCTTCGACGAACTGCGGCGACGAGCAGAGCGGTCAGGAAAAGAGCTGATCACCATCGCGGAGCAGAGGGACCTGAGTCAGATCTTCTATCTAGACGATGGGACCTACGAGGCTCCGGCTATCGTCGTGGTGATCCAGGCCATCAACCACGGCATCGATCATCGCTCGCAGATAGCCACTCTGCTGAGCGAACAGGATATTGAGCCACCCTACCTCGATGGCTGGTCGTATAATGATGCCATGCACTAAAGGTCGGGAGAGGAGCGTTGCCGTCTGGCAGGAATTTTCTGTATAGTCAGAGAGGGAAGATGTATGGATATCATGAAATACCTGACCGATTACTTCTGGATGACGATCGTGGTGATGATTTTTATCCTTTCCATTGTGAGCATCGTCCTCGGCATTCTGCTGGAGATGTTTAAGGTCACAATCAAGGGGCGTCAGAAGAGGCACGAGTTGCGTATCGAGGAGTTGCGCTTGCAGGTGCAGTTGGAGAAGCAAAAGAAAGAGAATCGAGCCGGGCCGGCGGCGGCAAACGTTCCCCTGCCCAAAGAATCATCCTGGGCGGAGCAGTCACAGACCGGCTACGAGATGGGATATCAGCAGCAGGGGTAAAGAGAAGAAGCTCTGTTGCGATCTATTTTATCCCATCTACTATCTTGTGCAAAGTCTCCAATACCCGCTCAAAGGGAACCATGAGCGGCGAGGGATAGCGTTCTGGCTCATGGAGAACACGAACCCCGTTCTCACGGAGCAAGTCCACACTGCGAGAAAAAGCCGGATGACGTACCAGATCCATCTTGAGGCAGGGAACGGCGATCACCTGAGGGGTTCCACGTCCCAGAGCCTCACATAAAATGCTGGTTGCCAGGGTATCGCCGATGCCTTGCGCCCATTTGTTGATCGTGTTAAAAGTGGCCGGCATCACGAGCATAGCATCGGCTTTGGGCAACGGGTCTGCCTCTCCTGGCAATTTGTAGTCCGTTCGAACCATGTGACCGGTAAGTGTGGCTAGCGCGGGCAGATCTATCCAGCGTGATGCTTGCGGAGTCGCAATGACGCAAACATCCCACCTGTTTGCCTGGAGTGACGATACCACATCAGGCGTTTGCTGTGCTGGTGGGGCGGCACAAATGATCAGATACAGGACACGAAGCGTCATAGATGGATAATCACTCATGAAAGCGTTTCCTCAGAAGTAATGAGCGTGAATGTGTGTTGTAGGTGTTTCTCTAACTTTTTGACATCTTCAATATCTTTCCAGGGTTCCAGCTCAGCGTGTATCAGGCGCACCCGCTCAAGCACGCTCAAAGATCTGGTTTGTGTGGTGATAGCTAACGCCTCGAAAGCGAACTGACACGCCTGTTCAATACTTCCCATCTGTGCATAAGTAAGCCCAATATCGGCAAAGAGCGTTGAGCGTCGTCGAATGGCCTGGGAGCATCGCCAATTGTCATTGTATAAGAAGATGTCCTGTGTTGACAAGGCGGAGGCAGGATTCGGCCAATGAATGACCACCAGTTGATAAACGTCCGGCCAATCGTGCGCATTCTCAAGCGCGGCTGTTTTGTGTATCATATCTGGTAGTTGCAAGAGAACAAAACAAGGAGACCGATCATGACCAGCCCGACGCGTAACACAACCCTACGCCTTTACCTGGATCAGTATGAATTAGCTGAACACGAGGTAGCGCGCGTTGCCAACGTGCCGCTCGTGACGATGTGGCGGGCCGTGCGCGGGCAGCCCATCACGGAGGCGCACGCCGCCGCCATTCGCAAGGCATTGTGGCAACTGAGCGGTGATTTCTATGCTGGCACTATCGAGACCGGCACGGAGACGCTCATCAACCTGCAAACCTATCGCGAGCAGAGGGGCGGCGT
>DATLSI010000120.1:0-11515 GCA_035534255.1 Ktedonobacteraceae bacterium
GACGACTAAAAGTGGTAGTTCATCAGACTGGGAAGTGAGTGAAGCTTCCAGTGCGATGAGCTACCATATCTCGCTCAATGCCTATTGCTTTTATCATTCGATCATGTCTCTATGAGAAAGAAAAGTATTTTCATCCGAAAGTAATAATACATGGATAGACAACGAAAAAACAACTTCCTAAACAAGTTGCAACACAAGAAGGACAACTATAGACATATCCTATCAAATCCCTCCACCGGCATCCAATAGGGATAAGCGAAACGTTTCTGCCAGCATAACTGACAGCAAAGCCGACGATGAGCTACAATACACAATGATACAACGCGGACGATGAAGCGCCTATTTAAGTACAGAGCGAACAACCACGAACACCTGTAGACAAGCTAAACCAAGTCCGTCCCTTGGCATTAAAAATTTGGGTCTATGAATATCATAAAATGATAACTACCTCATCGTTTTCAAAACATTTTCAGGAGGAACCGATATGAGAAATCCTTGGCTGAGTTTACCAGAGGTAGCACCCTTTGTTTTGGAAAGTGATAAACAAAGCATTCTAGACTTTAATAGGATAGCCAGACCTTATCATCAGATACATTTGGAAGAATTACCAGAACCATATACGGGCAATCCCTTGGCAAATATTATCCTTCTAAACCTTAATCCAGGTTTCTATAAAAGAAATGAACTATTTCGTCGAGAGGGAGGAGATGCTTACACCTACTTTGTGAAAGCGAACAGGGCAAATCTTATCCATGGATATCAAGAATATCCTTTCTATCATTTAGACCCAAACAACAAGGAATCTCCTGGATACTATTGGTGGAGCAGGAAGCTAAAGCAACTGATTAGTCGTTACGAAGCAAAGAAGGTTGCTTCCGAAGTCTGTGCTATTGAGTACTTTCCCTATCTATCTGAACACTTTGGATGCGACCACTTCATCATGCCATCACAACGATATACATTTCATTTGGTTGAAGAAGCACTTAAAAGAAATGCTTGTGTTATCGTAATGCGTAGAAAAAATCTTTGGGAGCGAGCAATCCCGCTCCTAAAGGATTACCACTACTTTACTCTGAAGGTTCCGCAAGTTGCTGCTATCAGTGAAAAAAACTGCCCTGATGGATATCGTGAAATCGTGAAAATGCTTGGTTAAATGAATGAGATATTGCAGAGTTTAATCTTCGAGAAGAGACTTTTCGAATCATATCGCGCCGAGCACAGTATCGAAGGGAATAAACTGTACAATTATTAAGACAACCTACTCCCTTCGATGAGCATGAGAAGCCACGCCAAACCTGCTATTATTCGTGCAACCACCCAGTCACCTGCGGCGCGAAGTAGGTGATAATCATACCAATAGAAGCGCTAATTTTGACAGCTTACACGGCGAACAAGGGCGATTTATCATAGACACGTTTAGACAAAATTGTACCGCCACCTAGCTTCACAAGGCAATGAAACCAGATGAGAGGCAGCCCCAATTTAGCGCATGAAGGTATACAACTCTCCCTCACTAACTCTGTACGGTTACATATGATACTATTAGTGAACAGAGACAAACAGCGCGAAAAGTACCAGCAAAATAGTTTGTTCTCAACGCTCTTTTTCAGCCTTAAAAAATCACATAAGCTCTACCTTACTAGCTCAGTTCCTTGCTCTATATCGGCCTGTTAAGCCTATTGAAAGGCATTGAGAAATCGTATGAACATCACCGTCTGCGTCAGGCAAACGCCAGACAGCAGTTCCGTCTACATCGACCCCATCAGCGGGCAGGTCGATTATGAACGCTTTGTGCAGGTATTGAACGCTGCCGACGCCTGCGCGGTCGAGGCAGCAGTTCGCCTTAAAGAACAACTCGGCGCTAAAGTCACGGTCATCACGTTTGGGCCACAGGACGCCGCTGGAGCATTACGAGCCGCGCTTGCCATCGGTGCCGACTCCGCGCTGCGCTTATGGAACGCGCAGGGCGAAACGTGGGGGCCATTTACCGTTGCCAGCGCGCTGGCAGTCTATCTGAAAAGCGACACACTCCCTGCTCCCGACTTGATCCTGTGCGGAGATGCTGCCAGCGACTGGTCATCCGGCATCGTAGGGCCAGCTTTGGCCGAACAGTTACATTTGCCGCAGGTAACAGGTGCGATACACATCGAGGCGCAGCCGCGAGAAGGAAACGCTGCAATGAACTTGCGCGTGACGCGCAAACTCGAACGCGGCTATCGCGAGATACTGGAAGCGCAACCACCCCTGCTCATCAGCGTCACCAGCGACCTGAACGAACCGCGTTACCCATCGTTGCCCGCGCATCTTGCTTCTCTGGCGGCCAGCATACCTGTAATCGACCCCATATCTCTTGATATCACACTCGGACAGGATGCCACCGACGACATCACCATCTTAGAGATGCACACGCCGCGCCCTCTTCCCAGACGCATCTCCGCGCCCGACAGCCATCACAGCGCCTTCGAGCGCATCGGAGAGATTGTGGCAGGCGGCGCGACCGGTCGCCAGACCAAACTCGTGGAAGGTTCGCCCGCGGAGCTGGCACAAGCGCTGGTGGAGTTTTTGCGAGCTAAAGGTTTCATTTAAATCCATGGGACTTTCTTCTACCATAGTGACACCCATCAATAAGAAGAGATATATTAGGCATGGCAAATTCAAGTCAAATTTTTTATTAGAGGATTATGCAATGGCTATTCCCGATTTTCAGAGTTCAATGCTACCACTAATGAAATATGCAACAGATAAAAATGAACATGCCTCACGTGAGGCAACTGATTATCTTGCGCAATTATTTCAATTAACGGACGAGGAGAAAGAAACTCTCCTACCCAGTCGGCGGCAAACAATCATTGCAAATAGGACGTATTGGGCATTAACACATTTGAAACATGCAGGGCTACTCGAAACCACGAAAAGAGGCTTCTTTCAGATCACCCAGCGTGGTATGGATGTACTCCAACTGAACCCTACCAGAATTGATCTAAAATTTCTATCACAATATCCTGAATACATCGAATTTCGCCGGACTTCGAAAAAAGATAGAAATGGCGCAGGAGAAATTGAAACTGAGATTTTAAGCCAGCGCACACCTGAAGAATTATTCGAAGAAAGTTATAACAGCATCAGGCAGGAATTGGCGCAGGAGTTAATAGCCCAGGTTAAAAAGGCATCACCGGCTTTTTTTGAATCGCTTGTCGTTGATCTGCTCGTTAAGATGGGATATGGTGGTTCAAGGAAGGATGCTGGAGAAGCAGTTGGGAAAAGTGGAGATGAGGGCATAGATGGCATCATTAAAGAAGATCGATTAGGTTTAGATGCTATTTATATTCAGGCGAAGCGATGGGATGAGCGGACCGTCGGTAGCCCTGATATCCAACAATTTGTCGGCGCATTGTATGGGAAACGAGCAAAAAAAGGAATTTTTATAACGACCTCAAATTTTTCACCTGCGGCCCACCAATATGTGAACAACATCGACAATAAAGTTGTTCTTATTGATGGCAAACAACTTGCTCAGTTGATGATTGACTTTAATGTCGGTGTCTCCAGAATTTCTACTTACGAGATCAAGAAAATAGATACAGATTATTTCACCGAAATGTAGAGAACATCGTTATTGTGTAGGGACGCGATTTATCGCGTCCGTGTTGGGTCGTTGTCTTCCGAAAGTGGACGCGATAAATCGCGTCCCTACATACATTTTCCTGTTTCATACAAACCGGGCGCACTTTACGGCGTAACGGCCTTACTCAGATCGGTGCGGATGAAAAGCTCCATCGCATAGCCGCCGCTGGTTGAGCCGAAGGGGACGCGGTTCCACCACCAGTTCCAGACACGTTTAGCCGCCAGACCCAGGTTGAACTGCGCGTTCGCGGGCGGATTATCACCATAGCTCAACCAGAGCAATGGACCAACACCACCATAGGTCAGTTGACCCGTGCAAGGATTGCTGCTGGTGACTATGCAGGGAGGCGGCTTATAGCCCTCGTCCCACCAGCTGCGCATCACGTACTGGTGAAAGGCGTATGGAGCAGGCTGTTTGCCGTTCGCGGTGCCATACTGTGATTCGAGGCCATAGGGGTTGTCACCGCCGCCAATGATTACTGGCGTATTCTTCCAGCTTGAGCAACCGGTCGGATAGCCGAAGCATACGTTGGGATAATCGCGCACGTACCAGGCGAATGGCCAGGTTGCATCATTGGTCAGCGCGATAGGCATCAGGTGCTTGCCGCCGTAGAACTTCTTGTCGAGCGCATTCACTTTAGCCATCACGGTATTGACATCGGTAGTCGTCTGCACATAAACCAGCATTTCGTGCGGACCATCGGCGGCATGCACATACGATAACTCGTACATATTATGTACCGTCGGCAGCAGCAACAAGATCGCCGCGACTACACCCAGGATACCAACGCTACCGCCGAAAATACCAACCCCGCGTCGCGTTGGAATAGAACCCGCCGCTTCCGGCAAGGCGCTCACCTGCGCCAGCCGCGCGCATTCAGCGCGACGAGCGAAAAGCCCTTTCACGAAATTGACAAGCGCAACCACAAAAGGCTCCAGGCCGACTCCGGCCAGCAGCATGAGCGGCATGGTCATATGGATAGTTAACCAGGGCATTTTCTCAGCCGCCCACGAGTAGATGATGAGACTACCGACAAACCAGTACACCAGAAACAGTCGGAAACGTGTCGGTTTGGCGATGCAGCGCAGGATTCCGACCACACCGAAGAACAACCCTACCTGCTCGTACAGGGGTATGATCATCAGGTAGTAATACCAGGGCTGGTTGCCGCGCGCCACCTGCTGCTGCTGTATCCAATAATAGAGGCCCTGCCAGATACCATCACCGATGCCGCCGCTCACATTGGTAAATACCACGGAGAATAGCACCAGGAAAATGGTCCAGGCACACAATAGCGCGAAAAACCAGTGCGTCCACGGCATGGTAACAATGGAGTCCAGCAGCGGCTGCTTTTGCGGGTCAACATATTTAGCCAGACCGCGCCTGCCCTGTGGAGGTACTCTGCCCGACATTTCGCGGAAGAGCAGGATCAATACGAAAACGCCTAATGCGATGCCCAGCCAGGGAACGATAGCAACTGTCACCTGTTTCAGGTGAGAGACGAATTGATCGGCCTGGGGCGTGGTTGTCCCGGCGGAAGTCATGATGCTCTTAGCGAGTGCATCTACCCAGCTCAACATCTCTTTGCCGGCAATACCCGCGAGAATGAAGTAGAGCACCACCAGAGGTATAGCTAACGAACGCTGAGATGCCCCGGTCGGCGGCGCATCGTTTCCCTGGCGAGAACTCAGAGTCAATTTCAGGCCAAGTTCCCACACGATCATCGCGACCAGAAAACCGCCGAAAAGCGCTATCACAAGGAAGATGCCCTCAAAGGTTGCATAAGCCAGCGAGAAACCCGCCGCCGCGATCACCAGCCAGCGCATCTTGCGATCTCGCACGTAGCGGGCCACACCAACCACCATTACCAGTGTAAAGCAGGCAAAATAGATATCTTCACGCGCGAAACGAGAGAAGTAGACCATACTTGGCGAGACTGCCAGGAAGAAAGCGGCGAGCCACGCGCCCCATTTGCCGATATAGTCGCGCAGGAAGTAGGGCAAGCCTACAATGAGCGTTCCCAGCGTAGCAGCAGGTATACGCACAGTAAATGTGTTTACCCCATTGTCGGGCGCGCCCAAAATTTGCGAGATTTTGTAGACCAGGGCAATGGCGTGAAACTGGAATGGCCCGTGCAGCAGCGGATTATACGTATAGCAGGCATAGGTCGGGTCCTGCGGCGGCGGATTGATACACCACGTCCAGTGCGCCAGGTTGTTCATCAACTGCAACGAGTAGTAGGCATGCAGGCTCTCATCATGATGCAAGGGTTTATCGCCCAGGCCCCAGAAACGCAAAATCGCGCCCAGCAAGATGACCCCCCAGAAGGGTGCCCAGCGCAGCAATTGCTCGCGAGTGGGAGGGCTGAGATGGAAACCGCGCTTTTCATACCGGGCGTCTTCCTCGTCTTCCCCGGCATATTCATGTATATCAATGTTCTCAACTGCCTGCCCATCCGAGACAATCAACTCGTCCTGCCCAACGGGGTCGAATTCACGTTCAGTTTCAGGCGGAGCGATCTGACCTTTATCAGAAACGACACCTGAGCTATTTTCATCTTTGAGCGGCCTGGTCTCAAAGCTCTTCAATGACTTACTCCTCCTGGCTTTGCCCCGTGTGCTTCAAACAAGACACCGCCAGCATATAACTACCCTACGCGCTTCCAGGTACCTTGTATATGGTTACTCCATCCGCGGAATAGACAACCGGCAAAAATTTACTAAATCGTTTCAGATTGTAACCCGCATACGTCGCAACTTCAAGACTCCCTACATAGAGATACGAAACATGATAACTTTCTAACAGGTCCAGCACCGTCTGCGAATTATTAGAAGTATAAATCGTATTTATATCGGACCCACGCCTGTAAAAATCAGCGGCATTGTAAGCATTATTCAGCCAGTTCACACGCCACTGGTACTCGTGTCCCGACCAACCCATGAGAGTTGGCAACCCTGTAAACGCCGAGACGCGCGCGTAATCGCTGTAATCTCCACCATTTGGACCGAAAGCTTCGACGATCACCGGGGTACCCTGCACGTGGCTATTCAGCCAGTTGATGGCGTAGTAATCGCCGGGGTTGTAGGACTGCATATAGGTGAAACCATTCAGGCTGTTCGTGCGCTGCATAAATTCATTGGTGCGCTGGTAAGAGCCTACGATAGGATATATCGCCCCCGCCAGCAACAACAACAGGCACACCACAGACCAGACACCCTGTCCAAAGCGGCGCACCCACAACTGAAAGCCGACGACAGGCGGAGCGGTTTGAAAACTCTCGAAAATAAAATACATCCCCGCGCCCGATGTAATTGAGAGCAAGGCCCAGGCCTGAAAGTAGAACTTGAAGACCGTATTCATGCGTGGGAAGCTGCTCGCGAAGACATCACGCAGGTACACCAGTTCCGTCATTGCCACCAGTGCGAAAGCTACAGTGCCGAGCAGCAGCGTAAAGGCGCGCGGGCGGTCTTGCAGGTGATAGAGCGTCAGTTCAACTCCCAGCGCGGTGATTACAAACGTTACGACAAACCACAGGCTATTTTTCATAAGCACCAGTATCAACAGAGCCGCGACTAGTATCAACATCTGGATGATTAGCCTGTTCGCCAGCCACGGCGGACGCGTAAAGCGGTTCCGATGCACCTGTCCACCTTGCTGCGCGCTGATAGGTGCCGTTGACAGCGTATCCTGGCTGCTTAGCTCTCCAGCATCATCGTCCTTCGCATATGAGGCAAGATCATCCTGCGACCGGTGCAGCTGATGCTGGGCAATCGCCAACTGGGGGCGTGTCTGGGTTAACGCGGATGATGTCACCGTCGTGGCTACCTCTTGCTCACCAGCATTCGTGGCGTCCCGATCGAGTTGGGCAAATCCACGCAAGCCAGTCGAATTGGTCGGCGGCTCGGCTGTGTTCGCAATAGCGGGTGCCGGACCTGTCGCTGGTACGCGAGCAAGCGGAACGCGTTCGCGGAAAAGGTTGACCAACAGAAAAGAGACGAAGATAAACATAAAGGTCCCATAGATAAGCATTTCATCCTGAATTTTAGAACGGTCTGCCGGGCCTACAATGCCGATACCCTGCGAGGGTGAAATGAAATTGAGATAAAATGGCGCGTAAATGAAAAATGACAGCGCGATCAGCGAAGCGCACGTCGTGAAGACATCGAGCACCAGGTCAAGACAAAAACGCCGGTAGGCCATCCATTGCTGCAAGGCAACACATATGACAGCCATACCCAGGTAGGTCGGCAAATCCCAGCCGTTCATGGTGAACAAACCGCCCAGCACAATCGCCATAAAGCCCAGGTTGAGAGGCAACCGCCACCCGCGCCCGAACACGCGCATGCCTTTCCTATCATCGTCTATACCATCGCTCTGCTCCAGAAATATGTTGAAGGTTACTGCGACTGCCAGCATAGTAAACGCCAGCGTCAGCACATGCGCGTGAAAATCGGAGAGCAGGAAGCTAAAAGCCGGAAATTCGTTGATGGTCTTGTCAACCACACGGCTGACGTTAAACCAGTAGAAATACGGCAGATCACCATGCTGCTGAAACCAGGCCTGAGCAGAAGCCAGGTTGCCAAGCACTTCGCCCATTAAAAGGGACAGTACCCCAAATGGCATGGCTTTGACTAAAAATGGGACAGGCGAGGTGGATGGGGCGCCACGTCTCGCCAGGAAAGCGGGTCGCGCGCGTCGTGGTCGTGAGCCTGCACTGTTGTGACGCCACTGCATAGCCCAGGCTACTATATTGCACGTCACACCAAAGATGTTGACAGCGGTCAGGCCATAAAACGTGCAGATGCCCGTATTGAAGGCGACCGCGGGAGACTGCCCAAGCAGCTTTGCCAGCATTGCGATAGTATAGTGGGCATAATAATAGTAGTTGATGGGATAGCCGGAAAGCCACATATCACTGGGCGGGAAATGCGTGCTGCGCATGATGGATGCCAGAAAGCCCTCGTCCATGTACCTTTCGAAGCCCTGGATTTCCGGCCCATACGAGCGAATCCAGCCGAGCAAGAACATCATGCCCAGAAAGACGAGTTCGCAGGCGATGATATAGACAAGGTGGCGACGTACCAACTGCACAATAGATTTCCACGCGCGCGCGTAGCCAATTACACTGAATGCCAGAATAATCAGCAATACGCCAGCGATAAACAACTGGCTAAAGGGCAAGAATTGCAACGTCATCAGTGGAAGCCACACACAAAAAGCCAGCAGCGCCAGACCTACAATCTTGGTAAATGCCCAACCGCGATCCGGCAGATTTTTAAATATGGTGAAAGTGAGGGGTAAACATATAATACCCAGCACTTCTACCAGCGCCCACATTTGCAGTAGTTGAACCATTGCTTCTCTCTAAAATATTTCAGGAAATAACTGCATGCGTATCCCCATCTCAGTGCGAAATTGAACGCCACTGCTAAAGAACACGCGCGCTCTAGCTCAATTTTACCGGCGTCATTCCAGAGAGCCGCCCGGCTTGTAGCCGTGGGGAGTCGTCACGTACCGATAGAACTTGTCTCCCTATATGACGTATGAATTATCTCATATGTTCCGGTTTTGTGCCATAATTCTAGCTAAAAGTGCCATAGACCGGCATTGCGTTGGTGGACGCGATTTATCGCGTCCCTACAAATCATCCATGACTTCATAGATGGTGACGCCATCTAGACGGTACACGATGCGCAGCGTACTACCCACCATGCGATTAAATTTATCCAGCCCTACCGTTGATTGCACCGCGTATGCCTCGCGTTCCAGCTCACCCACGTAAATATAGCGTACATGATAAAAGTGCAACAAAATCGTGGCCTGATTTGTATCGGCAGTCGTGTAAATGATGCCTACATCGGCCATACGGCTCAAAACTTGCTCGTTGGATCGCTGCTCGCCAACATGGTCGGGCCACCCCAGCACATCTGGCAGGCCGGTGTAGACTGATACGCGATTAAACCACGAATAGGAGGAGTAGGGCGCGACGGCTTCCAGTATTACCGGCGAACCCGCGATGTGCTCATTGATCCAATCGATAGCTTGCGCATCACCTGGATACCAGGCGTGGATGAACGTGCTTCCGTCAAGCGTTGGCGTGTAATCGGCACCCGACACGGGCGGCTGTTCTTGTGCCCAAAGTTGATGATCCTGAATGCGCGCTATCGTTCCCTGTGAGAGAAAAAGCGAATTGCCGATCACCAGCAGCGTGAACGCCGCCAACCATAAGGGGCGCGCAAAACCGCTCAGATGTTTCCAGAGTCGCTGCACTGCCAGCGCGCCGCCGATTGCGAAACAGAACCACGCTTGTATCGAGAATTTGAAGACACTGTTCATGCGCGCATAGACACTGCCATCGAGAAAGTCGCGCACGTAGACAATTTCCAGGCCCAGATTGATACACAGGCCAGCAAGCAGCAAAAGACAGATGAAGCGCGTCCGGGGGTCGCGCCGCACTAGCAGCAAGAACACGCCCACAGCGATCAGCGCAACCAGCAAGCTTTTCAGCCCCAGCAGAGCGGCAAACACCAGCACGACCGCGCACATTAAGAAATAGCCGCAGGCGCGCCTCACAGCCTGACCACCCGCGTTATTAAATATACGTCCGCTTGCTTCGGCTTTTGACGCCAGACGGCGCGTCCAGCAGCGATAGAGTTCGAGCAAAAAATAACTCAGGGCCAGAAATATCCACAGATTGTTTATCGTCAGGTAATCAACCAGACTGGTTCCCTGGCTGACAAAACCCAGCCCATTTACATAAAGTTGCTGGTAGCTGGTATAGAACGGCAGGTAAAAAAGATAGGCCAGCCCGCACATCGCCGCGTATATCGCCAACGCGATCAGCACCGAAATAGCCCTTGCTTTACCAGGCCAACCACGCGAATCAACTACAGTGCGTATCAACAGGGTTATGGCCGTCAGCAGAGCGTAGACGGGCATATCCCAGGGATTGATGCAGACCACTGAGCCAAAAACGAAAGCCGCCAGCGCGTAAAGCGGCAGGCTGCTCCACCGTATGCATAACTTACCACCAGCGCCTCCCGCGACACTCTCTCCTGAAACCAGTATGGCCGAGGTAATCGCCAGCATGAAAATCGTCACCGGCATATCGATGACGTGAGGATGCAGGTCGGCAAAGAGAAAGCTCCAGAATGGGAACTCGTTGATGGTGTAAGGAATGATGCGACTGCTGCGCCAGTAATCAAACAGAGGAACAGGCAGGTGCGCCAGCGCCGCCGCCAACTGTCCTTTCACCTGGAGCAGACCATCGAAATTACCGATGAGGGCGGCGAAATATCCTCCCAGCAAGGCCAGCGAAAAACGCCGTGTCAGGCTGTAAACCAGCGAGACCGCGCCCGTGAAGGTCAGGGCGAAGAGCGTAGGAATAGCCAGGTTGAAAGCGGTCGTCGGAGCAATGCCCGTTAGTTTGATGAGCGCGCCAAAGAGAATATAGCCGTAGTAATAATAATTGATATAGCCGCCGGAGAACCAGGGATCAAGCGGCGGCATATAGGGACTGCGCAGGACAGCGTTCAGGAAAGCCATCTCCATAGGCTTCTCACCGCCCAGGTAGATATTCCACAGATCGGGATTGAGCGCGCGTATCCCCACAAAGAGCAAGAACACCAGCGTGAACAGTCCTTCCTCGACTAACAAGAGCCGCCAGCGCCGCCGCAAAAACGCCAGTATCTCACGCCTTTGCAGGAAGAACAGCCCGGTACCAACGACAAGCATCACACCCCCGGCGATCAATGTCGAGAGATGGCTGAACGCCACCATGTGCAGGCATGCCAGTAACCAGGCAAAGTATGCCAGCAACAGCATCCCCAGCAATTTGCCAAAAATGTAGCCCCGGTCCGATAACCCGCGCAGTGCGGCAAAGACCAGGGG
>DATLSI010000121.1:0-29519 GCA_035534255.1 Ktedonobacteraceae bacterium
CCAAGATCAATTTCATGATCCCCGTGCGCTCCGGCGAGCTTGTAGCCGAGGGAACACTCGTCCACCTGGGCCGCTCGACGGCAGTTATGGAGGCCACAGTGTTCAACATAGTGGAGGGCGAGAAGCGCGCCATCTCGAAGGTGCTGGGAACGTTCAGTTTCGCGCGTTCCAAAAACGTTGCAGAATAAAGCACCCTCACCGCCTTCACTTTTATCCATCGCCAACCGCGATACCTTGTTCTGGTGAATAGCGCCTCGAAGTGAAACCAGCCATACTCCCGCGGAATATTTTTTGATTTATCCCCAACAATTACGTCATTCGATTTGGATAAACTAAATTGTAGCTCGGTATACTAAAGTCACGGATTTCAACATTAGAGGGATTTCGCCCATGTTAGACTACTTGATATTCACAACGGGTTGTTCGTTCGTTCTAGGGTGGTGGCTACTATACCGAATGACCCACCCTTACATATGTACCTGTGGATATACGACACGCTCCTCGAAAAGATTCAAGAAGCACGTGCTACAAGGTCATCGCTGGGGCTGAGTGCCACTTCCCTTCCATCAAACATTGAGAAGGTCGGCAATTTCTTGAAGGCACAATTTTATTTGTGAGATTGCTTCAGGTGGCAGAGCCGGTTTTCTCTGAGTAAATTGTAATGTTATCTGTTCGAGAACACGAGTTACTTTTTCTTCAGACCATCCCTCACTAAAAATGGATAGAAAGCTCTGCCACGCGCTGATTGGGATGCCCGAAAGCTCCTCACGAACCAGCTTATCAATATATTTATCCATCAATCCAGTGCGAGCAAACCGACCAAAATTGCCTCCCTTGTCACTGATTGCTTCATCTGATATGGGAGCCGATTTTGTAGGGTAAAAGCCTGTAGAAGACGAAAGGGTAATTTCATTTTTGCCCTTTCCTTCTTTTTTATAACGCCAATACCAATTCCGATACACCGCTGCGTAATGTGCGCTCACCACGTAGGGTTCGAACAATGTGGGTGATCCAGAGATAACATTGGATAAAGCCCAGGGATATACTACCAGTAAATCAGCTGGAGCGCACACCGCTGGTGTGACTTTATATCGAAAACTTGGCTCTCGCTCTTTAGCAAGAATATACCACCCTTTAAGTTCAATACCCATAAGTATTTGTGGCTGAATATCGGGTGCTGATGCACGCAATGTTACATCTGGAAAAGTCTGTGGCTGGCGTACAAAACGGTAGAGGGTATATTTTTGCTCCGGGTCCCATACTGTCCTGATCTCATTTAGTGCATTGGCAACCTGGGCTTCAATAGTGGCTCCCAGAGATGAGTTAAATGTGAACAGGTCTGTGGCAAGCACGCCAGAAATAACCAGATCAGATTTGAAGAATGAAGGCAGAGCAAACAGAGCTTTGAAGACATCTTGAAATAAGTTAAAATGCGACCAGCGTGAGTCCGGACTTATGGACTGCGGTTCGAGAGGCAATGTGAATTCAGATAAATCCTCATCTTCACGCTGTACGAGATCTGACAAGCGTCTGTTCCTCCCGTTCAAGGCGAGCCGTAGCTAACTCATAATATTCCTTCAGCATTTCGGCACTGAAACAACGACGGCCTGCCTGTAAAGAAGCTACAGCAACAGAACACAGGCCCCCAAAAGGCTCCCATATTACATCACCTGGATCACTGGATGCGAGGATGATCCTTTCAATTAAACGTAACGGCTTTTGATTAGCATGAATACACTTCGCACGCTCATCCTTAAGACGTTCAACTCCACGAACAGCAGGTTCGGTCCACACATTCGTAACTCCATGAATATGATTCCATTTGGCTCTCATATGTGACCATTGCTCTGAGCTAATGGACTTTCTTCCATCAATTGAGAAGTAAGGCCAATCAGTTAAATGACCATACCGATTAGCATAATCAGCTAGCCGATCCATCATTTCTGGGGGGGGAAAGTACCATAGGTGGTCCTGAGTAAAATATTTACGTGTAGCCGCGTTCTTAACGCCACATGCTTCATTTGTCTTTGAAAAAGGAAGGCCCGTTCGCTGCCACTCACTACGCAACCATTGCTGAATCGATAATTCTTGCCCATCAACGGTCGGCAATTTTACATCTCGCACATATCGAGCGCAGACTTCCGTAACAATAGGAAAACTACGGATAGTTTTACTATTCACGTTACCCGCGATATGGGCAATACTTTTATCCCAAATATGTAATCCTTTATACTCCCATCCGTGCAAAACTAATAGGGGATGAACTGTTGCCCAACCAATCTCAGTATTCCAGAACCACAATGTCGTTTCCGGTAGAGCATAACGAGACCATGCCGCGACATGTTGTGCATACCAGGACGCAAGTCCAGCCGTAGTGGGAGGATCTCCCGGAAAGCCATCTACTCCGTATGCTCCATCCGAAATAATAACCGTTGGTTCTGGCCAACATGCATATCGTTCCGAAGCATCGGCCATTTCAATCGTGGCAGAACCAACCGTCGTAATTGGTAAAGTCATCGAAGGTTTTGGAGCATCTTTGATCAGTTCAGGTTGACTAAATGAATTACCGCGTTTACTTGCCATAACTATTCACATTTCCGAACACAAGCACAAACGTTCTTATGTCGGCAGAATACCATACATTGAACAGCTATTCAAGCATTTTGGCGGCAATTATTTCGCTATTCCTCTTTTAGAGCACTTCCTGCGGCGGCGCCACCAGGTAGCTCAGCAGAAGACCAACGATTCCAGCCATGAAGACGGAGCCGAGCCAGAGGTTGATTGACCATCAGCCAAACGTCGGAACCTCCGTCTCAACCGCTTGCACCTGCGTCTCAGCGCCATCCTCTGTCCCGGCATGATAGGCATATTGTTCAGGGCGTCCACCGGGCAGCAAGAACAGAGCGGCCAGTCCGATGATCGAGACGACCAGCGCAAGCGCGAAGACCCAGAAGAGGCTTTGCGCCAGGGCAGACTGCAACTGTCCCAGGAATGCCAACGGCAACGATTGGCGCACATTGGGCGTAAGTAACACATTCGAGGGCGCGATGTGCGCGGGCAGTTGGGCTACGACATCAGGATAGCGCGCGAAGATGGGCGAGAAACGCGCGGCCATCTGCGTGTTGAGGATGGTTCCCATCAAAGCAACGCCGATGGTGCCACCGATGGTGCGCACGAACTGCGTTGAAGCGGTAGCCACACCGCGTAGATTCCAGGGAACGGCATTCTGTACCGAAATGACAAACGCAGTACTCATCAAGCCCAGGCCAGAGCCAATAATTAGCATAGCGACGACGATAAATGGCAGACCCGTACCAACCTGGAAGAACATCACCATCACCATACCAATCGTTACCAGCAAGGCCCCCAATACCGCCGTTGGGCGATATCCATAGCGCATGATGATCTTCCCACTCAGCGCCGAGGTAATAGGCCACGCCAGCAATAATGGGCCGAGCGTGATACCCGCGCTTGTCGCGGTGCCGCCCTTGACGCCCTGCACGAACAGGGGAACATAGGTTGTAACGCCAAACATGACTACACCCAGAACGAAGCCGCCGATACTCGAAATGGCAATTATACGATTCTTAAACAGAGTCAACGGCAGAATTGGCTCAGGCGCGCGCACTTCTTGATAAAGGAAAAGCAGCAGCAGGACAAGCGAGGACGCGAAGAGGCTTAAACTTGGCAGCGAGAACCAATCCCAGGTCACGCCGCCTTGCAAGAACGCGAACAGCAGCGCCACGATACCAGCCGTCAGCGTCATCGAACCGAGGTAGTCGATCGAGGACCGCTTGCGTTCGACATGCTCGTTCAAAGCGATGATGAGCAGAATGGCTGAGAGCAGGCCAAAGGGGATATTGATGTAAAAAACCCAGCGCCACGAAAAATGGTCAACGATCAGTCCACCAAGCGCGGGGCCTAGAATGCTGGAAACGCCCCAGACACCGCTGAATAATCCCTGCACCCTGGTGCGCTCTTTCAGCGCGAAGATATCTCCAATAATGGTGAGGACGATTGGCAACACCGCGCCAGCGCCCAGACCCTGCACAGCGCGGAAGATAATGAGCTGCACCATCGATTGAGCCGCGCCAGAGGCCGCTGAGCCGATTAAAAACAAGGCTGTGCCAAACAGAAATACGGGTTTGCGCCCGAAGATATCGGCCAGTTTTCCATAGATAGGCACGCTCGTAGTCGAGGTCAACAGGTATGCCGAAAACACCCACGAATAGAGTGTGATGCCTCCCAGTTTGCCAACGATGGTAGGTAAGGCCGTGCCAACGATAGTGCTGTCAAGTGAAGCCAGTGCCATGCCTAGCATAAGTGCGATAGTAACTGTAATCTTTGCTTTTCTGGTCATGCGTATAGAAACCTGTTTCTGTATATTAAGTGGAAATGAGCACTAAAAAACCTACTTATCATACTGGAACACCCGGCGAAACGTAATTATTCCTGTGACATGGCGAGGGCGACGCGCTTCTCCAGTCTGAACAGGCGCAGCAGTGAGAGCAACGCGACAAAAGCCAGGATAGCGGTGAGAAAGATCAAGCCATCGAAACCCCAGTTCTGCGCGAACACACCGCCCAGGCCATTACCGAGCAACTGGCCCACGCCCAGAAACACCGAATAGAGACCCATCAGTAACCCGCGATCTTTGGCGGTATCTTCAGAGATATCGGCAAGATAGGCCAGCGCGGCGGGAGCGAAACTGCTTTCCGCGAAGACGCCCACGGACAGCAGCGCGAACCAAACAATTCTCAGGAGTACGTGATTTGCTCCGGTATGGTTGAGTCCTGCCAGGGCGATGCAGGCCAGGTAGACACCCGTGATCGAGGCCAGCATCAACAACAGACGGGGAGCGCGGTTCAAGAAGAAGGCCCAGAAGAGCAGGCAGAGACCAAAGAAAAGCACGTATACGCCCAGGATCAGGCTCAAACGTCCGCCTCCGCCATGCTCGCTCAGGCTGCCCATCAGTATTTGATGTTTATCGTGATGTGGGGAAGAGAGCACAAAGATGAGCTGCGAACTGAGCCAGATGCTCACCAGCGCGCAGATGCTAATCCAGGCCGGGATGAAGATGAAGAGGCGCGGTGTGTGAACGATACGCCAGTAACGCGCGGCCAGCGCGCGCATCTTTCCGCGTTCGATGACCTGTTTTACCGCCGGGACGAGCAGCATGCATACAGCTACAATCAAGTAGCCAGCGGCCAGCAGCGCGAAAGCTCCGCGCTCGAAATGGTCCCAGGCAAAACCGCCCAGCACCACGCCCACCGCCAGGCCCCCACTGGTAGCCAGCTCATACAGGCTCATCACACGCATGCGCAGCGACTGATCATGCACGGTATAATCCGCGAGATATCCCAGCACAGCCGGTACCTGCATGGCGGAAGAAATACCTGCCAGCAGTTGCAGGCTCAGTAAATAGGCAAAGGGATTATGCGAGGGCGTAAATATGAGGAGAGCGACTTGTACGAGTCCAAAAAGCGGGCCGATGGTTAAGAATATGCGCCTACCCAGGCGGTCACTGAATGCGCCCAGGATGGGCGCGAGCGTGAGTTCTACTATATAATACGCTACTGAAATGAGGCCAACATTAATATACGATATAGAGTGACCATTCTGGATGGATAGCTGCGCCAGCAAACGTCCAACCACAATAGAACTCGCCCCGCCGTTGACGCGTAAAATGAAGGTGCCAAGCAGTAGAGGGAATGCCGAACGACGCGCGATTTTAGAGTTATTCGTCCTCCGTTGGTTCAGTAATAACGAGTTCAAGCTGGCCTTTCCGTTGGTTCCGCAGTGTTACTAGCGCAATGCAACAGCCCGCTACCAGCAACAATACCGCTACCAATAATAATATCAAATAGAGTGGCCGCAAGCCCCCGCTGTCAATTGCGCCCATTATTAGTATACTCAACGCACGCATGAAACGCTTTCCCCTTCAGTGCCATCGCGCACCATGGCCGATCCTATACCTCACCCACAAGAGTTCAAACGGCAAGGCGTGAAGAAAAGTAACGTCGATACATTTCTATATGGTAGATATCTCCCAGGAACAAGGGCGCGATAAATCGCGCCCCTGCGTTTCGCAAATCCGACAATTTAGTATATCACCGACATACACACATCCTCACAGGGGGTTTGTTCCCTGATCGGGCGCAACTCCTTCTCATACTCACAGTACCAGCGGACGGTGTACACACCCTCCCGGTCGTAGAGCAGTTCAGCGCCGGTCAACTGCCGGGACACGATATCTACATCGAGCGATTGTTTGCCCACGCGATGGCTCTGGTCAAGAGCCTCATCCAGTTCTATCGTCACGCGCCAAAACTCGCGCACGGGCGTATAGCCTTCGCGCTCGAACAGGTTGCGTGCTTCAATGTTATTACTGCTCACCTGGCCTTTCAAGCATACTCGCGCGTCCGGCAGCGCGTGAGGCATCTGCTGGCGAGTGCGTTCTTCGATCAGGCGCAGCAACAGCGTTCCGATACCGCGCTTGCGGTAGTATGGGTGTACGCAGACGAAGGTATGGTACTCCTCGTAATCGCGATGACACACACACCCGAAACCGACAAACTGCCCCTTGTTATTGATAATGACCCAGGCATCGCTCTCCAGCAGGAAATTGTGATTCCGCCAGTGAGCTTGCAGTTCTTCAATCGCACTATCAGCGATGCCATGTTCGGCGCGATCACAGGTCGCGACCAGTTCCATGATCGAGTATAAGTCCCTTTCTTCAGGAATACGTGCCAGCAAGTTGGTTAAATGTACAGCCATTGCCAGTTTCTCCGTTCCTCGGACTATACAGAGAAGGAGCCAGGCCTGATCAGTTCAGGGTTTAATCTCCTGCGTGCTAAGCTCTATGCCCGCGCGCAACTCCTTCTCGTAGTTGATATAGACACGCGCGACATGCATACCCACCCTCTCGTAGAGGCGTGTCGCGCCTGATAAATTCTGCGCATCGACACCCAGGCCTACCTTCCTGGTGCCGCGCCGGTAAAACTCGCCAAAGGCGTGCTGCAAGAACGCCTGCCCCAGACCTACTCTACGCCAGGGACGCAGCACCCCCAGGGAATCAACCCAGCCGAGGTCATCCCGGTACGTACACAGCGCGACACCAGCCATGCGGTCGCCCTCGTAGGCCAGGAACCACAGTGTGGGATCAAAGCTTTCGCGCTCGACCGTCCAGTGTTTGAACTCCTCGAAGTTGCCGGGCATGTGCCCCCAGTGATCCTGGAAAGCCTCTTCATCGGTTTCAAAGACGGCGCGCTCGTCACCTGCACGGAAGGTGCGCACCGTGATACCAGCGGGCCATTCCGGCTCAGCCGGAGCCTGCTCCATCTCGATCTCCATGGTCCAGGAACGACGTATCTCTTTGAAGCCATGTCGCTCCAGTATCAACTGACCTTGCTCGTCATGGTTGCTCATCCAGCATAAGAGCGCAACACGCGCATCCGGTCGAGCCTGCGCCATCTGTCCCTGCGCCCACTGTTCAATCTGCTCCACCAGACGATCCTGCAAACCCAGATGTGAGTACTCAGGCAACACAAACACCTCGCTATAAAGGCGCGCGTGTTCCCTTTGCCCTGTGCTGGCAAATCCGACAACCTGTTCATCTGATCCTACTATCAACCAGGCGTCATGCTCCAGGCTGAATTTGGGTGATAGCCAGTCTGTACGCAACTCCTCGCGGGTGATATCCGACGAGCCTTGATAGGCGATATAACAGGCTACAATCATTTGATAAACAGCATCCAGGTCGTCCATCTTTGGCGACCGCATAAGAAAACCCTGCGGCAATGTATGAGACATGTTTCTCTTCTCCTACTCTTTATATTCTTTCTGTACCATATCAAACCAGTAGGGACACCCCTTGTGGGTATCCGTCCTCGTTTCCCTCGATAGAAGCGTTTGGATACCGCTCCACTCTACACCGGACACCCGCAAGGGGCATCCCTACTGATACGTTCTAACCGTTTCGCTTCAATCTACCGGTGCGTTTGGCGTATCGCTCGGCGCGCTTGAAGATCAATACTCCAAGCGGCACGCTCACCAGGCCGGTTATAATCAACGGCCAGGTGTTGCTCCAGATCTCGCCCGACCAGATCGCCTGGTTGTTCAATAGTGCAGCGCGCAGGCCATTCAAGACATACGTCGCGGGCGAGATGCTCGCCAGTGGCTGCATCCAGCCCGGCAATACCGATACCGGGTAGTAGACACCAGACACCAGCAACAGGACAGCGCGCACAATGTAGGACATCTGCGAACCGCGCTCCGTGAAGAGCAAAGGCAATACTGCCGCGCCGATGCCGAAGCCAACGAACGAAATGCTGCCCGCCAGCAACATGAAGGTCGCGGTCAGGTAGTTGGCGTGGCTCAGATCGAGGTGGAAGAATGAACCTACCACGATCAACTGCACAAACGTGAAAAGCAGGCCATGCGCGACAGCGTACCAGCAACTACCGATCAGGTGCGTGAAGCGCGAGATCGGTGCCATAAAGGTATGTTCAATAGTCCCCTCCCAGCGTTCGATGGTTATCATATCGGTCACACCCTCAAAGGTGACGCTCAGGTACGACCAGACCGATGTTCCGATCAACAGGTACAGGATCAGGTAACTGGTGTTGATCTTCACGCCGGTGATAAGCTGAGCGCTCGCCCCGATATAGGTCACGCTCATGGCGTTCACGATGTTGTAGACCAGCCATACGATTTCCCAGGCCAGGTAACGTTTTGTCAGGTTCCAGTTTCGTTCAAAGAAGGCATAAGATGCGCGTCCTTGATGTAAAAGCGAACTCATCGATGAGTGCCTCCTTGTCTGCTTCTCGGTCTATTACTCGTCCTCGTCTTCTTTCTGCGCCTCAAACGCTTCGAAGGCTTTTTCCCAGCTTCCATAGCGCGCGATTTCGGCATCAGTGATGAGATGAGCAACGGTATAATGCATAAACACTTCATTCATTGTGACCGGCGTGGTGCGTTCCATACGCTCCATAACCGCCTGTTTGAGTTCTTCGACCGTGCCTTGAGCCACGATTCGCCCCTGATCTATGATGGCGACGCGATCACACAATGCTTCCGCCTCGTCCATGTCATGCGTTGTTATCAGGATGGTGGCATCATGTTGCTCGCGCAGTTCTCGCACAAAGGTCTGAACTTCGATCTTCGAGCGCGGATCAAGACCCGTCGTCGGTTCATCCAGCAGCAGCACGATAGGCGCGGTCAGAAAAGCGCGCGCGATGGCAACTTTCTGCTGCATGCCGCGCGACATGTTCTCAAGCGGTTGCCCGATGCGATCCTTCGGAATCCCCAGGCGTCCCAGGATACTGCGAATCTTTGTGCGCGCCTCCGCGCCCGGCATGTTGTACAGCCGCGCGGCATAAATCAAGTTCTCCATTGGCGAAAGCTTCTTGAAGAACGAGGCCTCCACACTGACGCGGTTAATGAGCCGCTGCACCATGCGTTCGTTCTTCTCGACATCGTAGCCAAATATGCGCACGTAGCCCGCATCAGGTATAAGCAAAGTCGAGAGTATGCGCACAAGCGTCGATTTCCCCGAACCGTTCGCGCCCAGGATACCCACGATCTCGCGCCGCTTGATGGTCAGGGTGATATTGTCAACAGCGCGCACCTCGCGCTTCCCCGCCTCTTTCTTCCGTTTGAGCAGCCTGCTCACTAACGGCTTCTTCTTCTTGAATATCTTGGAGACGCCTACGATCTCTATGGCATCTTTTGTCGGATCTATCACGATATCAGTTGTGATTTGCGCGCCTTCAGGACTTTGAATTGCCATCGTTTTCTCCTTTTTCTCACCACTTCAAGTGTAACCCGCTATTCTTGACATCCACTGTCAGCTTTTACCAGATTCCAGTACATCCGTTCAATTCCTTTCAGCTAGCGATACATCAAAAGAGCAATAAAAAACCGTGAGGCTGAATTTTCGTTTTCATCAGCGCCCACGGTCAGGGTTTCTCGTATTTGTCAATCACACATCGTAAAATGGTGGAGACCCCCTGGAAATGGGCACACCGAGGCCATTGATAGCGAAAACGGGACCAGAGAACTTGCCACGGAAGCCGCACTCGATAGCCAGATTCACCCCGGCGAAAGGCACAGCATGGCCATGAAGGACGGAATCGTAGCGCAATCTGGTGGTCAAAGCCAGCAGTCTGGTCGAATTAGCCATCTGTGCCATCTCCTTTCGCGAGATTTGGAAGTATGTGACTTGCCAGGCATAGCGCCCGACGATCTTGACACGCAATGAGATTGCTCGTGCAATCCCACTGTTGGGAGTATACGCAATCCATTGGTGAATTGTCAAGGGCAAAATCACTATATTTGTTATGTTATACGAATGAGTATTACTTTTTGGCGGTCGAGTTTGCTATTTGCGCACGCGTGCGGGGCGCGTTCTAATCGTATCTCCACACATCCATCAATCCACAGGCGTGAAATCGTCATCCAACCGCCGTTTACGCCTGTTGCTGCGGCGTTGGTGAATGTATGCCCCTACTCTGGCTGGCAACCAGCGCAAGAAGTGCGGATGCCGCGCCAGGTAGATGAAGAGGCGCGGCTGGAGAATTTTCCAGATACGCGCTATTTCATGTACTTCACCGCTTTGACGCGGATGCTCAGGGCTGGCTGGATCGGCCCAACGGTCGCGCACGTAGATATCGCCCAGGCGTTCGATGGTCACAGCCTGTTCCGGCACAGCTTCCGCCAGCGCGTGGGCATACTCGTAAGGTGTTTGCGAGCGGCGCGGAGCAATGCCGGCCCATTTCGCCAGCACCGATATGCGCCCGAAAATCTGCGTGGAGAGTCCGTATCCCCGGAACAGTCGCCGCCACCAGAGACTAAAGTAAAGCATGCCCAGCACGATTATCAACAGCAAGGCCAGCAGCGCAATGCCCGCATCCTGTCGTATCTGCCCGGAAACGTCAAGCGGCGATGAGCCTGATGTGTTCCCTGACCCGCTTTGTTGTAAGTTGGGATCAAGACCCGGCTTGCGCGTCTTGCCCGGCGTTGTTGTGTTTGACCCCCCTGGAGCCGTCGAGACGCCGACCGCGTGCAGAGGACGGTTAAATTGCGAGAAACTGGCAGATGGTTCAAAATTGACCCAGCCATAGCCGGCAAAGTAGATCTGCGTCCAGGCGTGCGCGTCGGAACCCAGAATATCCTCTTCGTGAGTTTTACTATCGATCTTACCGCTGGAGTAACCCACAACCACGCGCGCAGGCATGCCCAGTTCGCGCGCCATTACCGCCATAGCGGTCGCGAAGTAGTTGCAAAAGCCCTGGTTTCCGCTGCTGAAGAGGAACCAGGAAACGCCTTCCGCGCCGGGCGGGAAAACGATGTTGGTATTGTAGTGGTAGTTGTTACGCAAGTAATCTTCTAACGCCACAGCCATATCATACATATTCTTCGAGCCAGCCGTAGTTAGCTTTGCCAGTTGCAATATCCTGGGATCGAGGTTAGCGGGTAATTGCAGATAGGTATGTAAAACGCTCGGATCATAGTAATTCACAGGAGGCGCGAGATCAGGTAGTGCAGGGTTGTATGTAAAGGATGGCGCATTCTTTGGCAGTGGCACCGTCTCCAATGTGCTTATATCGGCTGCCGAGACATAAGAGGTCACGCTATACTGATTGCCCGCCGTCAGCCTTCCATTTGTGCGCAGCCACGTCACTACTGTTCCATCAGACTTCCGCGTTACAATCTGCGCGGCCTGGTCGCTTAAAGCAATCTGTGACGCGCCAAACAGGTAGGGTAACTGCTCACCTGGTGGGTTCACTACATAGACGCGCTGCTGAACAGCGCGCATATCCATGTACTGAGTATAGAAGGCATTGCCTGCTTTCACGTTAATTCCACTGGTGGGACCGTTCGACCAACCGCGCCCGTTATAGGTATCGAAACTTTCCGATTGTAGGTACTGGCTGTTATCGGAAGATGTCACTGTAAATACAATATCGTTGCTCAGATTAGGATTACCTGCCAGAGTAAGCGTGTCAGTGAAATTGCCATGATTCAGCGCGTTGTAGCCGCCTGAGACGGAAAAGAGGCGATTCCAGGTATCCTGCATAACCACCCAGGGATTATTGTCGGCGCTCCATACTTGCGCGGCAGTGTTATTGATGTAGCCCCAGGGCAAGAACCAGGTCAGAATCAGGATGCCGATGGAAAGCATCGCTCCCGCCTGCATAAATTCCCACCCCAGGTCATCCGAGGTGCGCAACCCTAACCTTTTCCAGCGAACTGACGACTCGAACAGGTTAAAACGCAACAGCAGCAACAAACCAGCTACCAGGAACACTACCAGGAAAAAGATATAGCCCGGATCGATATTGCTCAGGTTAATCAACAACACTACCGCGTTGGCGAGAATCAACAGCCAGGGGCTGCGCGTGCGATAGAGCAGCCACGCGCTGGTGTAGGCCAGCAAGAAGCCCAGGGCGGTTATGAAGAAAAGAAAGATAGAGTCGTTGGCGCTCGTCCCCCCGGCCAGTGCGAGCACAAGCCACTGGTGGATATCACTGGCCAAGGCAGAAATGCTACCCTTATCATCAACGCCCGCCGTCTGCCAGAAAGCCAGCAGCAGACCAAAAACAATGGCGAGAGGATGCACCAACAAGCGCGGCAAGCGACGCTGTTTGGCGGCAATGAGGCCTATCAGCAGGCCAATGGCGGTGGTCAACGTCAGAATACCAAGATTGTTCACCCAGCCTGCCACCTGCACGCTCCATATGGTGCTGTAAACGAGCGTCACCAGCAGGAAAAGCGAAAACCAGCCTTCCGCCAATCGAATATGCACGTGCGACAGCGCGTCACGAGGCACCAGACGCTTCTTACCATCTGAATCATCATGTTGCGGTTCGCTTATGATACGTGACAATCTTTCTATCGATGCATCCTGCATAAGAGCCTACCTCCGTAGCGCGAAGCGTGACTCCGGGTCTTTTTCAAGCGCCTCGCTGATGGAAGAACCACTTTTGACACGCAGTACTGGAATATTGGCACCTTCAAGCAGAGCCAATGTATCTTCATCCTGCTGGATGTTCTCATCAAAAGAAGCTGCATCTAAGCCGACTACAGCTACTTGCACGCCGCGCCGCTGCAGATGACGCACGCCATCATGCCAGTCCCGCGACGTGGACGCCGTGATAATAATCGCCATCGTGTTGCGTCCGAAATGGAAAGCATCTAAAGCCAGCGACTCTTTCAAATCAGGTCCATCACCGGCGCTGACAACCGCCAGTAATTCAAGCATGCGTTCGATCTGGCGATCGCCGCGGTCCAGCGACAGAAATTCGCGCTGCCCTGCATTGATGATCATCCCCAGTGACAAATCCTGGCGCAGCAGGAAATTGGCGATAGAGGCAGCGATGGTGACGCCGTATTCCTCGGTGGAATGCTCGCCTTCGCCCGCCTGCGTCTCTTCATGCAAGTCAAGAATAATCCAGGCATCCATAGCGGGATCGAGGTCAAATTCCTTCACCATTAATTTATTATTGTGCGCGCTGGAACGCCAGTGTATGCGATTGAGCGCATCTCCGGCCATATAATCGCGTATAGTGGTCGCATTGGTAGTGTTTTGCAAGGCGCGGCGAGAGGTACGTCCACGCCCCGGCAGCCCACCAGAAAAGAGCACAAAATTGGTGATCGGCAGCACGCGCGGCAACACAAGCAGGTCGCGCTGATCGGTAAGAACGATACGCCGCCGGAACAGCCCGAAAGGGTCGCCGCTGGTGGCCACGACGGGACCGAGCTGGAAACGCCCGCGCTGCTTGCACACGGTGCGCGCGCGCCAGGTAGCGCGTTTGCGCCCACCCATGCTAGCCACGAAGCCTGCTCGATGACCCGGCAGATTCGAACCATCGGCAATCTGTACCCACAATTTGGGCAGCGAGCTAACATTGTCGAGCATCAAGCGTTCATCAAAGGTTTCGCCAACCTGCACGCGTCCACTGGTGGCTGAGCGGCGAAAAACCATCTTGCGCAGGCTGTAACGCGCCCACAACCACGAGATAATCAACAGGCATAACAAGACATACGTCAGGATGTACAGGACATGCCAGCCGCTGCTGATGGCGAAGAGCGCCAATAAGATGATGAGCACGATGGCTTGCCAGGGTCGCATAACTCAGCGCCCCTTTCCACCACCGACCCATGCGCCAGGCACAGGCACACTCTGTAAAATTTCTTCCAGCACCGCCGTCGATGTCACCGCGCGCACCCGCGCCGCCGGCGTAACGATGATGCGGTGCGCCAGTGTGGGTTTGGCCAGCAACTTCACATCATCCGGGATGACATAGCCGCGCCCGCGCATAGCCGCCAGGGCCTGCGCTCCTCGATAGAGCGCCAGCGACCCGCGCGGACTGGCCCCCAGGTAGATGGAGTTATGCGAACGCGTTGCAGTAGAAATAGAAACGATATATTCGCGGATGGAGGGGTCAACATGGATGGCGCGCACTTGCTCTTGAATATGCACCAGTTCATCCGCGGTCATGATTTGCGCCAGGTCATCAAGTGGGTGATGATACTGGTGAGAATCAAGGATGTTCATTTCATCCTGAGCCTTCGGGTAGCCCAGCTTGATGTTCATCATAAAGCGGTCAAGCTGTGCCTCCGGCAGCGGGAATGTACCCTCGTATTCGATCGGGTTCTGCGTCGCCATCACCATAAACGGCTCTGGCAGGTGATGCGTGATGCCGTCAACAGTGACCTGGTTCTCTTCCATGGCTTCCAGCAGCGCCGACTGTGTCTTGGGTGTGGCGCGGTTGATCTCGTCGGCCAGCACAATCTGCGCCAGAATAGGGCCCGCGCGAAACTCGAAGTTGCCGGTTTTCTGATTGTAGATCGAAACGCCCGTCACATCGCTGGGCAACAGATCGGGGGTAAATTGAATACGTTTGAAGGTGCAGCCAATGGAGCGTGCGATAGCTTTGGTCAGCACCGTTTTACCAACGCCGGGTACATCCTCGATCAGCACGTGCCCCCGGCATATTACCGCGATCAGGCTAAAAGCAACAGGCTCAGCTTTTCCAACAATGACCTTCTCGACATTATTAATTACCCGCTGCACCGCGCTGGCAAGGTCTTGAATAGACTGCATACATTTCTCCCGATTGGCTGAAATAACATTACATATTGGCGCTTCTCCATAGTGTACCACGTTGACGCGCAAGCTTAAAGGAATGAACAGCACGAACTTAAAAGACAACATAGCTGTCGTGTATAGTACTACGCTACAAGTTGCACTTTTGTTGCGCGTTTTCGTTTTCCATTTTAAGAGGCTTTGCTGAAGTACGGCTGAATTTTTGTGGAAGGCGGGAATGTGTCGCTTGTATCAGTTGTATCAGTTGTATCAGTTGTATCAGTTGTAGCAAAGAGTTTTTGTAACTATGCAGGCATCCCCAAAAACGTGCTCTCCGTACCTCCTGCATAGTTACCACGATCTATAAAACCTGGTCGGGGTCGATCCCTAACGAGCGCAATTTTTCGGCTAAAGCCTGCGCTCGCCTGGCCTCCATCTCTGCCCTTTGAAATGCAGCCCTGGCGCGCCTGGCCTCAGTGTCCGCCCGTTGAGCCTCTGCCTCGGCATAGGTAAGTCTCATCTGGCCAGAGCGGTCATAGAGACGCAGGGTAGCCCCATCAGGCACCAACCAGCTTTCCAGGCAAGCACTCCACAGCGAACCAGCCGCACCCACCGGCATCGCTTGCATGGTCTGGCTGTCCTGCTCCAGCCGCCAGCCAAACAAGCGCCGGTTCGCGCTGCGCGGCAACGGGGGGTCATGCGGATCATAGGCAAAGTACTCTTGCACTCCCATCCGCGCGTAGCGCGAAGGCTTCTCCTCCAGGTCCTTCTTCCAGGTCTCTTCCGAGGCGATCTCGAAGACCACCTGGGGCGCAGGTCCGCTCTTGCCCACACGCCAACTTCTGATGGGAGGGCGGGAAACACCCTTGATCACGGCAATATCCGGGGCCAGAGGATACTCCTTCGGATTGGCGGTCTGGTAGAAGTTGAGATTTTCGTAGAGCGCGTACACTTGCCCGTGATATAACCACCTCAGTACCTCCATCAGGTAAGTCACGAGATCGGCATGGAAGGACGTCTCCCCCATCAAGTCCTCCTCGGTGGAGTGGGAATCGTAGTAGTACTCTACCTCGTCTTCAATGTGCCGGGCCATGTGCCTCGTCCTTTCGCTTTGCCTGGACAGTCCAGCTCGCCGATTCAAGGTTTCTCCAACCCCACGTTTTTCTTCTATCGCAAGTGTACAAGCCCACCGAGCATATGTCAATCTTTTTACGAACATTTTTACCAAAGGCAGCGTAAGCCCCCCGTCTTTGGATTCAGGCTGAGAGGGTAGTCAGCAGTTTTTGCGTTTAATGACGTATACACGGCATTATGCTATCATACACACATGATTGAGAACAGCAATACCACCATCGAAGAACTACACGCCTATGTCTCTGGCAGGGTGCAAGGCGTCGGCTTCCGCTACTTTGTGGTGCGCAAGGCCCAGATGCTCGCTTTACGCGGCTACGCGCGCAACGAAAGCGACGGCAGCGTCGAAGTGCTGGCCCAGGGTGCGCGCCCGGCTCTCGAAGGCTTGCTGGCATATCTGCGCCAGGGACCACCCGCCGCGCAGGTGCGCGATGTGCGCGTCACGTGGGGCGAACCAACCGAACACCTCAGCGGTTTCCACGTCAGATGGTAGATTAACCAGGGCGACCCTCGCGGTCGCCCTGGCAATTATTCGCAGCCCTGCATCAGTGGTAATAATTGCTCGACTTTTTCAGCATATCTTGCTACAATGGGCGTGACAACATCCTGGCTATTAATAGAAGAGGAAACGTATGATTGATCGCGAAACCGTCATAAACGTGGCAAAACTTGCCCGCCTGGGTATGACTGAAGAAGATATTGAAACCTTTGGCAACCAGCTTTCCGTCATCCTGGAAAATATCGCTATATTACAGGAAGTGGATGTGAGCGGCGTATCGCCGACCGCGCACGCCTCGCGCCTGAACACCATCATGCGCGACGATATCCCGCAGCCATCGTATACGCCCGAAGTTTTATTAGCGAACGCCCCCGATCAGGAAGATAACTGTCTGAAAGTCAACGCGGTGTTGGAGGAGTCCTGAGAAGATGACTGAATTATATCAACTGAGCATACTCGAGGCCGGAGAAATGCTGCGCGACCGCAAAATCTCCTCGGTCGAATTGACACGCGCCCACCTCGATCGTATCCGCGCCATCGATGATAAAGTCAAAGCTTATACGCTCGTTACCGACGACCTGGCGATGCAGCAAGCGCGAGAAGCCGACCGGCGTTTCCAGAGCGGAGCCACCGTTTCGCCCCTGACCGGTATCCCGATGGCTATCAAAGATGTCATCTGCACAAAGGACATCAACACTACCTGCGGCTCCAACATGCTGAAAGACTTCAAACCGCCCTACGACGCGACAGTTATGGAGCGCCTCAACGCGGTTGGAGTAGTCATGCTGGGCAAGACCAACATGGACGAGTTCGCTATGGGTTCGTCTACCGAGCATTCGGCGTTTTTCACCACGCAAAACCCCTGGGACCTGGAACGCGCTCCCGGCGGCAGCAGCGGAGGCTCGGCGGCGGCTGTTTCAGCAGGCATGGCCATGGGCGCGCTCGGCACCGATACCGGCGGCTCCATTCGCCAGCCCGCCGCGCTGTGCAACGTGGTCGGCCTCAAGCCAACGTATGGGCGCGTCTCGCGCTTCGGCCTGGTCGCCTTTGCCTCCTCGCTCGACCAGGTCGGCCCATTCGCCCGCAGCGCGCGCGATGCCGCCCTGCTAATGCAAACCATCGCTGGAGCAGACCCGCGCGACTCCACCAGCTCGCCCCACGACGTTCCCGACTACAACGCGAACCTGAAGGGCAACATCAAAGGCTTGCGCATCGGCGTACCCGAAGAATACTGGGTGCAGGGTACGCAGCCGGGCGTCGAGCAGGCCGTGCGCAACGACATCGAGAAGCTGCGCGAGCTGGGAGCCGAGGTCGGAGAAGTCTCACTGCCACACACCAAATACGGCGTGCCAGTCTACTACATCATCGCCCCGGCGGAGGCCAGCGCGAACCTTGCCCGCTACGACGGCGTGAAGTACGGCTACTCCTATCGCGACACCGGCGACATGTGGGAAGCCCTCGAGAAGACGCGCCAGTACGGTTTCGGCCAGGAGGTCAAGCGGCGCATCATGCTCGGCACCTACGCGCTCTCGTCAGGCTACTACGACGCCTACTACAAGCAAGCTGAGAAAGTGCGCGCGCTCATCACGCAAGACTTCACACGCGCCTTTGAAAAGTTCGACGTGTTGGTCAGTCCCGCCTCGCCCTCGGTAGCATTCAAGCTGGGCGAGATATCCGACCCGTATGAAATGTACCTGCAGGATGTGTTCACCATACCGGCCAACCTGGCGGGCATCTGCGGCGTCTCCATCCCCGGCGGCTTCAGCCAGGGGCTGCCCGTCGGCCTGCAACTGCTGGGCAACTTCTTCGCCGAAGACACCATCCTGCGCGTAGCCGACGCCTTCGAACGCGTCACCAATTATCACACACGCTGGCCACAAATATAAAAGAAGAGTGAGATTTGTTGCAGGGCTACCAGGGCGACCGCGAGGGTCGCCCCTACCATACCCGATCGAGGGTCGTAAGTTCCGTATATTGTAGGGGCGACCCTCGCGGTCGCCCTGGAAATGGCCATCTTCTCGCGGTCGCCCTGGATGCCCTCGCCTGGTCGCCAGTGTAGAATTAACATAGAATCATCAACAAGGAAGGTCAGATGCTACGTCGCATCGTCGCAATTATACTCTTATGCATCGCTATCTGCCTGCTGATTGCCGTGCCTGTAATGGCCTTCACGCCGCTTGGCACGAATCTGCTGGGCGGCGCGCAGCCTACTGCCATACCCACGCTCGCACCCACCTACCTGCCATTCACGCCAACACCGGCGCCCAAACCTACCCCCATACTAACCGCAAAAGGCAAGCCGCCAGCAATTACAGCCAACGAAGCCATACTGGTAGACAACGATAGCGGGCGTATCCTCTACGATCTCAACGGCGAACACCCGCAGCCCATGGCCAGCACCACCAAGATCATGACAGCGGTGATCGCCATCCAGACCGGCAATCTGAATATGCTGATTACCGTCCACCAGGACGCCATAAACGAGGTCATAAACAATGGCGGCAGCAATGCCAGCCTGAGAGTCGGAGAGCAATTGACGCTCAAAGACCTGCTCTATGGCCTGCTTTTGCCGTCGGGTGACGACGCGGCCATCGCCATCGCCGACGCATTAGGCGGTACCACGCAAAACTTCGTGCAGGAGATGAACCTGTTCGCCTATCGCCTGCGTCTCTTCCAGACCCACTACATCAATCCCGATGGCCTCACCTACTACGATGCCAACAACCATCCCATTCCCGGCCACTACACCACCGCTTATGACCTCGTGCGCCTGGCGCAATACGCCATGAAGCTGCCACTTTTCGCGCAGATTGTCAGCACGCAGCATTACACTCTCCCCGCGACTGCCACCCACCTCGCCCACAGCTGGGACAATACCAATACCCTGCTGGCAAGCTACGCCGGCATGACCGGCATCAAGACGGGCTTTACGCTGGAAGCAGGGGCATGCCTCGTCTTCTCCGCCACGCGCAACGGCCACCATCTGATCGGTGTCATACTGCACAGCAGCGACGAAAACCACCGCTTCAGCGACGCCGAGAACTTACTGAACTGGGGCTTCGCGCTGCCAGTGGTGCTACCAGCCACGTAAAGGATAGAAGAATTCTTATACAATATTCTCTATGCATTTGGCAACCTGGGATGGTAATTTCCATCAAGGCTAAAGTCAAATGCTTCGAGGAAATCGCCAGTTTGTGCCAGGCCGTCGCGTGGAGGAGCGGGCGGACCTGATGTTTTACTGTTGGCGGCATCGTTATAGGTTGCGGGCGTGGATGTGTCGAACTGGTGGTTGATACTGGCGAGCGTGGGCAGGCCAAAACGACGCTCGATAAATTTCAGCATTGAACTGTGTTCGTAAAGCTGTTCTGAGACATAGCCGCGCTTGACCCAGGGCGAGATAACCAGCATGGGAACGCGCATGCCCATACCATAGGCGTCCACCCGCGGCGGCGCGACATGATCGAAAAAGCCGCCGCCCTCGTCGTAGGTGAAGAAGAGCACGGAATTGTACCAACTGGGCGAATTGATCAGAGCATTGATAACCTTTGCCATCTCGTGCTGTCCCAGGAGGATATCGGCGGGCGGATGCTCGCTGAAAAGACCATCCGAGATAATGAACGATACCTGCGGCAGTTTGCTATTTTTCACGTCATTATAGTAATCGAGCGCGTTATAGTAAAGTCTGCGATCAGTCTGCCACTTCTTAAAGAACGGCAGCGGATTGAAAAACTCTACTTCGGGAACGCTTCCCAGGCCGCTTCCCAGGTTATAGCACTTCCAACTGACGGCGTGCGCGTCCAGCAAATCAACGATGGTAGGAAAATCGAGGCTGCCGCGCGGGATGCTTTTAGCGGTGGTAATGCCCCCTGATGTACCCGCCCACAACGCGAGACGATTGGGCAGCGTCGGGCCAAGCTGGTAGCAGAAGTAGTTGCCGCACAGTGTGAAATTGTCGGCCAGGGCGTAGTAATACGGGATGTCGCTGCCATCGTAGTAGCCCAGCGCGCTCAAACCATCGACGGTGTAGAAGCCGTCCATCGCGCCATTGTGCCACTCGCTATGAATATTCTGCCAGCTATGCTCGATATCGCTGGTGAAGTGAGTCGTGAAGTGATAAGGCTTGATCCTGCCGCCTTTGCCATCCGGCAGCGAGTAATTAGCCGCCATGCCAAATACGCCCGCCCTGGCATAACGTCCGAAGTATGCATCGAAGGTACGGTTCTCCTGACAGGCCACCAGCACGTGGGTTATCGACTCGAAGCTGCCCTTGAGCGGGCCTGGCGGTATGGTTGTTTTCGTATCGCACGCGCCCAATGCAAAGCTCATCCCGGCCAGCGTGCCAATGGTGCGCAGAGCCGCTCGCCGCGATTGCCGCGCCGCCAAAAGCTGTTGCAACTCCATGTTTCACCTCCGCGTGCGCAATTTGAAGCTTCTGGCGGAATTGTATCATCTCCCCTCACACCACGCAACCGTCGTAGGGACGCGCCTAATACGTGGGTAAACTGGGATAGTAAGCCGGGTTCTGCGTAAAATTGAAGGCTTAGTAGAAATCTCCCAGGCGTTCGACGCCGTTCGATAAACTTCAGGATCGAGCTGTGTTCGTAGAATTGGCCTGAGACATAGCCGCGCTTCGCGTAGGGCGAAACCACCATCGCCGGCACGCGGAAGCCAGGGCCAAAGGCATCCACCCGCGGCGGCGCGACATATTTGCCTACTAGCAACCACGGAAGAAACATGATAAAATAGCCATGCCTATCCATAACTCTATAATCATCGAATTGAGTACAGAAGACTATGCGTTACGCCGTTTTTACCGACATACATGCAAACCTGGAAGCCTTAGAAGCTGTTCTGGCGAAAATCGACCAACTCGCGGCAAAGGAACCCATCGATCAAATCTGGTTTCTGGGCGACCTTGTTGGTTATGGCCCTGATCCGAACGAATGCATCCTCAAGCTGCGCGAGCGAACCGATATCATCATCGCCGGCAACCATGACTGGGCCGCGGTTGGCAAGATCGACCTGGAAGATTTCAGCCCGGCTGCGCGCATCTCAGCCGAGTGGACTGCTGAGCAGCTAACGGAAGCGCACCGTAAATTTCTCGCCAACCTGCCCGAACGCCTGGAGGTTGGCGAATGTACGCTCGTGCATGGCAGCCCCTACGGCCCGCTCTGGGAATACCTGACCGACGAGGCGCTGGCGGAACGCAGCTTTCAATACTTCCCCAGCCGCTTCTGCTTTGTCGGGCATACCCATGTTCCGGTCATTTTCCAGCAGCCGGATGCAGCCGATACGCCAACACTGCCGCTTGGCAATACTGGCGAACACGAAGCGCTAAGCACCTGGACTAACGGCGTCGAATATTACATGGAAGACGAGAACTCGAACGGCGACGACGAAACCACTGAGATGGCGATTGTCCTTCCACCGGCGCAGCAAATGACGCAATCCGCGCCATCTTCCAAAGAGGACTCCACGAGCGCCTTCGTCGCTGCATACGACTCAAAGGCAGCGCCTGATGCAGATGCGCCGTCCAGCACGCCAAAGGGTGACACATCCCCGGAAGTAGAGCAACTGGCTTTGTTGGAAGCAGGCAACTGGCTTCCAGCAACAGCGCCTACTGACCCCGCGGAAGACGACGATGAGACCGCGGAGTTTTCGCTCGCTGGAGCAGAAAACCCAGGCGCTGACGATCAAGGCGACCTCATGCAGCAACTCGACTTTGATGACTATATGACGTACCTGGTCGAAGAGGGCGATGCCGAACCTACAACATCCGAAAGCGAGATCGCCGGAGCTGAAGAACGCCTCAATAGCGAAATCGAGGAACTGCTGACGCTGCTAGGACTGAGTCAGAGCATGATCCAGGTGACGAATGAGATGCTGACACCGCCCGAAGGCCACTGGGAAGCCCCCACCGGCTACCGCGCCATTGTGAATCCAGGCGGCGTCGGTCAGCCGCGCGACGGAGACCCACGCGCCGCGTTTATGATCTACGATAGCGAGCGCGGTTTCGAGTTTTATCGCGTTCCCTACGATTTCGAAAAGACACAGGAGAAGATCATCAAGGCAGACCTGCCGCAATTTTTGGCGGTGCGCCTGCAATATGGTCGGTGAACATACTGCATGAAGCTGGTTATTGGCCTGGGCAATCCAGGTACGGAATACGAACGCACACGTCATAACGTCGGTTTTCGCGTGGTCGATAAGCTGGCCGCGCAACAGGGCTGGAAGTGGAACGAACGGCGCAACCACGCAATCCTGGCGAGCGGCAATCTCGGCCTGGAAAAAGTGGTACTCGCCAAACCCATCACCTTTATGAACCTGAGCGGTGAAGCTGTCGGCGAACTGCTGCGCTGGTATAAGCTGCATCCCGAAGATATCCTGGTTGTCTATGATGAACTCGATCTGCCCCTCGGCAAAGTGCGCCTGCGTTCCAGCGGCAGCGCGGCCGGACATAATGGACTGGAAAATATCATCCGCCACCTACACACCAATGTCTTCCCGCGTCTGCGCGTCGGCATCGGTCGCCCTACAAACACCCACATGCAAGGCAAAGATTACGTGCTCGGCATACCCACCGCCGATGAAAGCATCCAACTAGAAACAAGCGAAGACCGCGCGGTCGAGGCCATCAAGCTTGCCATCTCCCAGGGCATCGGCACCACCATGAACATCATCAACGCCGATCCCGAAGAAGCGCAGCGCAAAGCCGAGGAACAGGAACGCAAGCGCCAGGAACGCGCCGAACGCCAACGCTTGAAGCGAGAGTTAGGGTCTGAGGACCGCAAGGGTCCCCACCCACCCACCCAACCGTCCCCGCCCCTACAATGAACGTTACCAGACAAATCGTGGTCGCGCAGTCATTCTTTTTCTTTTATTCACCCTCATTAGTTCCGTGCCCGCCATCAAAGGGGGGAGACAATGGCTCTTTCCCCTCGACAGTGTAGCGTTGATAGATGATATATGAGTAGACATACAGGATCACGACTACCGCTATGATTGGCACAAACAGGCCCCACACGCGCAGTGGCGGGATGAAAGCGCTGATGATACCCAGCAACCCTACCAGCACAAAGAGCCAGCCGCCCAGCCGGTGCGTGCGTTCCCATACCACGTCGCTGGCGATCGTCCAGGGTGTGCGAATACCCGCCCAGAAGTTGCGCCGCAGCTTGCCCATATAATTGCCCAGGAAGATGAGCAGCACGGAAAGCGCCAGTTCAACCACCAGTGAGATATCAATTTTCACTCCCAGGGCATACGCCGTGGTCAGCAACTGGATCAGCAGTAAAAACAAGAGTATGCCCACCGCGATCAGGTTGACTACAGCTTTGTTGGCGCGCCGCTGGCTGCGGTAGTTCAAATTGGGGCCAGCCTGCATAAGAAAACGCAGCAGAAGATAGAGCGCAGTGCTCATGCCTGGATACAATAAAGCGTTGACCAGCTTCGGCATATAGCCGTTGATATTACCTGCCGCGTCAAAATGCGATGGTACCATAGGCGGCAGAAATGGATACGTTCCCACCGATATACACACCTGCGCCACAATAATCAGGATAGCCAACATCGTTGTAGCATTAAAAGGCCAGGATTTAGGAGACACTTTATCGCCAGAATGTTCAGAGGGTTCCATTATTTTCCTCCTCGTGTTCTACCTGTGCTACTTCAGACTCAACAGAATATTCATCAAGTTGTCCAGCATACCCAACGCCATTAGACGGGGGTTCCAGACCACCCAGCCAGCCCATAATTTCAGTCAATAAATCCTGGAACACAGTGGTATTGAGCGAATAGACCTGAAATTGCCCGCGCCGTTCGACGCGCACAAGATCAGCCATTTTAAGCACCATCAGATGATGCGAAAGCGCGGTACGCCCAATTCCGGCATATTCCGCCAGTTCGCCCGCGTTGCGCTCTCCCCCTCGTAAGTATTTTAAGATGCACCGCCGGGTCGGGTCGGCTATTGCTTTGTAACCTTCTTGCATAGTATAGACGAGAACTTTCTGCTTTTTTCAAAACTTCAGTATATACTGAAATGCTGGCATGTACACTCTGTTTGTGTCGATCTTTGCTACTTCCAGCTCGTCAAGATCACTTCGCGCTGAAAGATTTTCGTTGTTAACCAGATGGCGAGTAATGTAAGCGGTATCAGCACAATAAAAACGATCAGCGCAAACAATGTTCCCAAGGCTATCAGGCCAAACAGTTGCCCGAAGAACAATATCATGAACGGCACAACAGCCCACGCCGAATATTGCTGCGCGGTGCGCAGGTCATTCACACGCGACGAAATCGCGATCATGGCGGCAATGGCGATCATCGACAACAACGGTGCCCACAGGAATAACATTATCAACCAGCCAGGCGTGATCACGGCGGCGAAAACATGCGGACTGATGGCCAACAACGCCGTAGCTATGATGAAGATGATGCCGCCTATCCAGGTAGCAAAAAGCGAAGGCAGCAGGGCAATCAGGCTTTTTCCCACCAGCAGTTCCCAGGTGCGTATAGGCGTGGCAAGCAGCGGTTCAAGCGTGCGGCTGGTCTTTTCGCCAATAATGCTGTAACTGGCGATGATGCTGGGCAGCATAAGTGGCAGCAATATATAGAAAAGCGAATATTGCAGACCACCCACGGCCTGAACCAGTTCCTGTGGTGTCAAACCCGCCAACGCGGGAAGCTTTCCGATACCGGAACTGGTAGAAACGCCGTTGACCACCCCGCTGAGGTTTGCAAAGCGTGAAATGGCGAAGATGGCCACCGGCAAAATGGTAAACAGCAGTGGTAATAAAATGATGCTGAACAGCATTCCACGCTGCTGCTTGAACTCCAACCACTCTTTTTGCAGTAGGATGATAACTTTTTGCATGTAATTCCTCTTACTTCCTGCCGCCCGGCAAGTTCATACTGACCTTGTCCTGCTGCGCTTGCGTGCTATCTACCAGTTCCAGGTAAACCTCTTCGAGCGAATGGGTGATTTGCTCAACATAGCGGATATCGGCTCCAGCCGCTACCAGCGCGCGAATGAGCGCCGGGTTCTGTGAATCGGGATCATCCAGTTTGATCGAGAGCGCGCTTCCCTGCGCGGTCACGTCATGCACAAACGGGAGCGGCTTTACGCTTGCCAGCCACGTGGCGGCATCGCCTGCGACCTGTATGCGCGTGCCGCTCCCGAACATGCCAACGCGCAGGTTCGCCGGGGTATCAAGGCGGATCAGACGCGTCTGAAACACGCCGATGAGATCGCACAATTCGTCAGCTTCGGGCAGGTTATGCGTCGTGAGAAAAATGGTACGCCCCTCGGCGCGTAAATCTTTGATGAAGTCGCGCACGATACGCGATGCTTCGGGGTCCAGTCCGGCAGTTGGCTCATCCAGGAAAACCACCTTCGGCTCATGCAGCAAGGCACGCGCAATAGCAAGTTTCTGGCGCATGCCCTTCGAGAAACCGCCGACCTTTTCGTCGCGCCTCTCCCACAAACCGAGTATGCGCAGGTAGCGTTCAGTCTGTGCAGCAGCCTTCGCCGCGTCCAGGTTGTACAGGCGAGCAAAAAAGAACAGATTTTGCTGCGCGCTCAAACGCTCGTACAAGCCCGGTGTCTCAGTAAGGATGCCCACTGTTTGCCGGATAGCTTCGTTATCCGTGCCAAGTTCAAGCTTTTCAATCCTGGCTGTGCCACTTGTCGGCGCAATCAAAGCAGTCAACATACGTACCGTAGTCGTCTTGCCCGCGCCATTCGGCCCTAAAAAGCCAAACACCGCCCCTTCCGGTATGCTCAATGTCAGGTTTTCGACCGCGACGCGCTCGCCAAAAGTGCGCGTCAACTGGTAAGTTTCAATAGCATTCATAATGTCCTCAAAATCGCAGTTCAGTATTTCAGTATATACTGAAACATTAGCATGAGGATGCGCGTTTGTCAAGTATCGAGCTAGTGCGATCGCTTTTTCCCCGCGGGATGTATTTGTCTTGACAAACTAATGATATTAGTTTATTATCTAATTAAGTTAGCCAGAAAGTTAAATACAATAGCAGAGAGGATATACCAGATCATGAAAGTGACAGCTTTTAGCAATAACCTTTTTCAATTGACCCGCCTTGTTGCCTTCAATTGCTACCTGGTACGCGAAGACGACGGCTTTACGTTAATCGACACCAACATGAGCGGCCAGGCGCAGGCGATCATACAGGAGGCGCGCAAGCTGGGCCTCCCCATTGTACGCATCTTGCTGACCCACGCCCATGTCGATCATGTTGGCTCTCTCGACGTGCTGCACGAGGTCCTGCCGAATGCCCAGGTTGCGATAAGCGAGCGAGACGCGCGTTTTCTCAGCGGCGATAAAAGCCTGGACGCCTCCGAGCCGCAGGTACGCCTGCGCGGCGGCTATCCCATCTGCCAGACGAAGCCAACACTTCTTTTGCACGACGGAGATCGCATCGGCTCGCTCGAAGTGATTGCCACGCCAGGACACACTCCTGGCCATGCCGCTTTTCTCGATACTCGAGATCGCTCGCTGATCGCCGGTGATGCCTTCCAGACGCAGGGCGGCGTTGCTGTTTCGGGTACGATCGAACCGCTCTTCCCCCTGCCCGCGATGGCTACCTGGCATAAGGGGCTTGCCGAGGAGAGCGCGCGCAAACTGCTGGCCCTCCAACCATCTGCGCTGGCCGTTGGGCATGGCCGTATACTCAGCCAGCCCCAGGCAGCGATGGAACGCGCTATCCGCGTCATGGCACAGACGCTGGCGAAAGAGGAAAGGAAACAGTCACATGTCGCGTAGGATGGGGCTGGATCGAGCAAGCGTCGTGGAGGCTGCTGCAAAGCTGGTAGATGAGAAGGGCATCGAACATCTCATGCTTGGTCGCCTAGCCGAGCGTTTAGGTATCAGCACGCCCTCCCTCTACAATCATGTTGCCGGACTATCCGGCCTCAAACACGACCTGGCGCTCTATTGTTTGCGCGAGTTGCGCGATTGCATCACGCGAGCAACTGTTGGGAAATCACGCGCAGAGGCCATTAACGCGCTGGCCGATGCCTACCGGGCTTATGGCAAAAAAACACCCGGACGCTATGCCTTAACGTTGCAAGCGCCATCGCCTGGCGACCAGGAGGTACAGTCCGTCGCGCAACAGGTTGTGGAAGTTGTCCTGGCAGTACTGGCGCCATACAAACTCGGTGAAGAAGACGCTATTCACGCCATTCGCGGCCTGCGCAGCATTGTGCAAGGCTTCATCTCGCTGGAAGTAGCAGGCGGCTTCGGCATACCGATTGATCTGGATACCAGTTTCCACTGGCTCATCAACCTGTACATCGCCGGTCTGAACCGATCAAATGTGAATGGAGAAGTAGCTGGTAACAAGAACTGATATGGCAAGCACCTTCTACCTACGATGCTACTGTAAGCGGCGCGCTCTCCTCAACCGTCTCGCCGCGCCGTTTGGCTGCTTTGGCAGCTTCGAGTGCGGGATCGCGGCCAACGAAGATGGCTAAGACGGCGCAGATGGCGCAGCCGATCAATGAGAAGAGGAAGGTGTCGTTCATACCCATAGTCAGCGCGTGCTGGCTCACACAAGCCCGGAACACCATGGAATGCACGCCTGCTCGTTGGGCCACCTGGGCACAGTTCGCCAGCGCGTCCGTGGCATGGGTGGTCGCTCGCTGCGTCAGGTAGGAGGTGAGGACAGCGACGCCGACCGCCCCGAAGACCGTCTTGGTCGAACTCATCAGCGAGGTGGCTTTCGCCATCTGCTTGTTGCTCACCACCGAGACCGCCAGGGTTTGCAGCGGTTGAGCAACCAGGCCCAGACCCAGGCCGCGCAGGATCAGCCAGATCTGCACATCTGCCCCCGTGGTCGTGACGGTCAGGCGCGTAAAGCCGATCATCGAAACGGCGACGATGGCCGCCCCGATCACGGAGAGGAGACGCGGCCCCACCCGATTATAGAACCTCCCGCTGGCCGCCAGCCCGACGGCCATGGCCAGGCCCTGGGCAATGAGAATCTCGCCCGTGGTCATCGCGGACAATCCTTCGACGCCCTCGAAGAAGTACGGCAGGAGGAAAATGCTGCCGAAGAGCACGGCGGTTGTAACCCAGATCAGAAAATTCGCCATCGAGAAGGTGTAGCTGCGAAACAGGCGGACATTCATGACCGGGTCTTTGACCAGCAGCTCGACGATCACAAACGCGGCCAGCAGGACGCCACCGGCGGCCAGGAAAGCGATCACGGTGCTATTGCCCCAGCCGTCTGTCCCCGCCCTGTTGATGCCGTAGACAAAGGCGGTGAAGCCTCCCATGGAGAGCAGCAGACCGAGCAGATCAAAGCCCTTCCCCCCAGACTCGTTGGTGCCGTTTGCCTCCTGATCGGCGGCCCTTCCACGCAGGACGAGCAGGGACAGGACAAACGCCACCACGCCGAGCGGCAGATTGATCGTGAAGATCGCGTTCCAGCTAAACCTCGTCGCCAGGTAGCCTCCCAGCACGGGGCCGAAGGCTGGTCCCAGCAGCAAGGGAATCATCAACAGCGACATGGCACCCGCCCGCTCCGTGGGACCAAAGAGGCGGAAGATCATCGCCATGGCAACAGGCAATAACGCTCCGCCGCCGATGCCCTGGAGCACGCGGAAGGCGATCAGCGCTTGCGGATTGGGGGCAAACGCGCAGAGCGCGGAACCCAGGGTAAAGACCCCCAGGGCGATGAGAAAAATCGTCTTTGCGCCCACGCGATCGCTGATATAGCCCACAATAGGAATAATGGCCGCGTTCGCCAGGAAGTAGCCCGTGCCAATCCAGGTAATGGTCT
>DATLSI010000122.1:0-8490 GCA_035534255.1 Ktedonobacteraceae bacterium
CGTTGCTCCAGTACCTCAAAGAACGCATCCACGCGGTTCTTGATTTGCGCGTCCGACCAGTAGCGCGGATCGATCAGGTCGGACTCGATATAGAGCGTGGGCATACCATGTCTTGTCGTGACATACTCGCGGTTATCGGCCATGCTTGTCGCGACGGTGCGGCAGCTCTTGATGCCGTGGTAGACAATGCCATCCGCCGCGAAGTCTTTCATCTGCTGCGCCAATGCGTGGTGGGAGAAGAAGTGATTCGAGAGTCCCATCTGCGAGGCAAGGGTCGTGACCTCGGCAAGGCTCTCAAGCGGTCGAGAGGTATCGTAGAAGAGACCCGCGCTATCCAGGCCGCCTGCTGCATACGTGAGGTAGTCTGAAGCGGCAAAGACACCGCCGTGACTCTCAAAAAGTTCGATCAGGCGGCGCATATTCACATAACAGGGTGTGCCACTGAAGACAAGGCGGAAACGCTCGTGAGGAACGCGACCCTCCCCGCGCGCGACCTTGCCCGCAATCTCAGCATGGAGCAGGCGCATGTACTCGACTCCTTCGGGGGTGCCGCGCCAGGCGTTCAGCACCCCCATATAGGTGAGGCCATCGAGCATCGAGTTATAAGGAGCCGGTCGATGTTGATTGAACGCGAGAATCTCGATCCACAGGCGGATCATTTCGTTCACATGCGCCTCGACCTCTGCCAGGCGGTCACTATCGAATTTTTTGCCGGTGATCTGCTCGCAGCGAGCAATGAGGTCACGGAACTGACCCTCCACCCAGCGCGCATCGGTCAGGTGCTGGGGACTGCCAACAGGCGACTTCCACGCCGCAAAACGCTTGCCAGGGATATCCAGCACGAAGGCGGGTGTGCCGAAGCGCCGTTCCCAGATCTCGGCCCACTTGATGTAGACGTTGCAGAGGCTTGAGGCGATGGCAAGATCGGGTACCGGCATCCGTATGCCGGAGGGATGCTGCATATTGCTGAGCATCAAGCCCACATCGGCCTTGACGTAACTGCACACGTCCGGCGAAAAGCCGAAGTCCTCGGCCTTCGCAATGAAGTCTGGCGCAGCCTTACGCACGCCGGTCTGCAAGGAATTGATTTCCGGGAAGACCATCTCGAACCCGAATGCGCGCAAAATCTCGATGGCATTGCCCATGACGAAGACATAGGCGACGGGCTGGCCACGCGCGCGCGCGGTTCCCAGAGACGCCAGCCACTGGTTGACCAGGCGCTGACCGGTGGTACGCGCGTCCAGACCTTCCGTTATAACGCTCATAACGACCTCCTTTCATCTAGTGGAAGAGGAGCGATTCGGCGAAGGTCTCCACCTGCATCGCCATCTGCTCAAAACTCGTCATCTTCTCTTCAAACTCAAGCACCAGGTACGGCACCTTCTCGGCATCGAGTCGGTGCGAAAGTGCGAGTTGATCGTCGAGGCCCGGCTCGCAGAACTTGGCGGCGGTTAAGATGGCCGCCTCGGCTCGCGCGTCCCTGAGCATGTGCATCAGCATCTCTTCCTTCGGCTTGCGTGCATCGTACTGCACCGGGCTTGACGCCGAACGCTCGACATAGCTCTCCGCCAGCGCCCACACGGGGTCTACTCCATCGTCTGCAGCGATATCCTCGGTAATCCAGCGCTGACCAATCAGCAGATCATCATCAATAATGAAGCAGGCATCCTCGATGGTCTCGATCATCTCAAGCGGGGGCTGTTCGCAAAAGCCTCCAAGAAACACGACCCTGGGCTTATCGCGCGGGCGCACCGGCCGCTCGGCCAGCAGGCGTAATGCCTCGCGCAGCAGCACGTTATGCTCCTCGCGGCGAATGCGCGTCCCGGCGCGTACAAACAGGTATGTCTCTACCGTCGAGAGTCGCGCAGGATCATCGCACCTTACACGGTACAACTCGCGCTGCAAGCGGCGGTTCTCGTTGTAGACGCGCAGGCTGGCGCGAATCGCCCCGTCTGGAATGTCATGACGCACCTGGGCGGCGAGAACACTGCGCAGCCGCTGGTATTCATCGTAGACGTAGCGTACCGAGGCAGCAGAGTTGACATTCTGGGGCAGCGCAAGTATTTGCGACGGTTGAGCAGGAAAGTTGCGCCCCCAGATGCCGGCCATGTGCTTTGCTGCATCGCAGATGGGCTGCGTGAAAAAGCCCTGCATCCCGCGCAACGTCCCGTTGAGGCCCTGCTCTGTCGTGCTGCGGCAGATCGAGCAGACGAAGGAGCCGATGCGCGCATCCGCCAGGCGCACTTCAAGCTTATTGCCGCCGCCAAGCAGCGCGTGGGGCCGCAGCCCGGCAGCATGCACGATTTCCTCCGGGAAATAGACGGGAAAGTAGCCGATGACCCCAGGTTGCTCGTCATCTGCTACCCCGGTGCGCATCGCCAGTTCAAAGCAGCGCTCCAACACATCCATCAGTGTCATAGTAGTGTCTGTGCCGCCTGTCGAGATCTCAACATCATTAATCATAGGTCGCCTCTCGGGTGGATATCGCATGGCGATGAAAAGATGTCTATGTGAACGCGATACATCGAGTCCCTACTTATCGCTCCAAAGGGGTTGACGTTTTTCGATAAAAGCCAGCACGCCCTCACGGGCATCTGCTGTAGCCATCAAATCTTGCAGATAGAGGTCTTCGATTCTGGGCAGAGCGCGTGTTACTCCCAGGTCGGCTCCATACAGCAGGGCACGTTTTGTCATGCGCAAAGCCGCAGCGCTCATTCCTCGGAATTGCGTGAGTTGACGCTCCAGCGCTGTCTTCAGCTCGTCGTCTATCGCCGTATAAGTGACCAATCCCAATTGCGCAGCCTCGCCAGCAGTGATCGTTTCGCCGCTAAAGAGCAGACGAGCTGCCTGCTGATAACCGATCAGATGTGGAAAGAGCGCTGCGGCAACCGGCGGAAAGACGCCCAGTTTGATTTCCGGCTGGCCGAAGCGGGCTGATGTCGCCGCCAGCACCAGGTCGCAGGCAACCGCTAACTCGGTGCCCCCGCCAAGCGCCGCACCCTGCACGACCGCAATGGTCGGCACGGGCAAGGTTCGCAGGCGAGTGAAGAGCGCGCAAAACTCGCGGATCATCGGTTCAGTGCGATCAGGTGTGTGGTCGGCGACATCCACTCCGGCGCAGAAAGCTTTGCCGGTTGCTGCCAGCACCACTGCTTTGAGCTGCGTTAGCTGAGCTACTGTATCGAGCGCTTCGGCAAGTCGGCGTATCATTGCAATCGTCAGGATATTGAGCGGTGGCCGGTTGAGTGTTACCTTCGCAACGCCTTCCGTGACGTCTAGCGTGATAGGGGCTGATGATGATAGTTTCATACTCTCAAATCTTCCCTCGCTCACTATTCCATAACAACGACAGAACGAATCCCCTGGCTATGTCGCAGAGCGTCAAGCCCCTCATTGATATTCTCCAGCGGGAAACGAGATGTGACCAGAGGGACTACCTGGACGCGACCAGTACGCGCCAGTTCGATCACGCGCGGATAATCAACCGGGCGGCAGCCGAGACTGCCGCGGATCTCCATCTCACGGTACATAATGCGGCCTGCATTAAGGGCAACCTCGTGGTCGCTATAGCCTACGACAACCAGCCGACCACCCGGATGGAGCGAAGCGAAGGCTTCCTGTATGGTGGCGGGATTGCCGATAGCTTCAAGGGCGACATCAGCGCCGCCGCCGGTCAATTGCCGTATCTTGCGGGCCACGCTACCCTCTGTCTGCCGGGGGTTTACGATCAGGGTGGCACCCAGGCGGCGCGCCCATTCCAGTCTCTCTTCTACAACATCTACAGCGATGACGATGCCGCCGGCCAGGTGAGCGAACTGGACAACATTGAGACCTACACCACCGCAGCCAAAGACGACAACGCTATCTCCAGGTCGCACCTCAGCTCGATTCTTGACTGCGTGATAGGGCGTGGTCACCGCGTCGGCGATGATGCAGCCCTCCACCAGTGGAATTTCAGGGGGCAAGATGAAGATATCCTTAGCGGGAGCCTTCACGTACTCGGCATAGGCCCCATCGACATCGTTGCCGAACATGCGCATGTTCTGGCAGATATTCTCCCGCCCGTAACGACAGGCAGCGCACCGACCGCAGGTGAGGATGGCTGGGAGCAGTACGCGATCCCCTTCTTTGATAGCGCCCGCGGCAGTACCGCTCAATACGACAGTGCCGCTGGTCTCGTGTCCAAGAATCATGGGTGGTGGTTTGACGGTCGGCACACCGTGATCAATATAGTGCAGGTCGGTGTGGCAGAGGCCGCAAGCGGCTACTTTCACCAGAACCTCGCCCGCGTCTAATGCTGGCACAGGCACATCCTCAACGCGCAACGGCATGTGTGGCCCATAGAAGACGGCAGCTCGCATCGTTTCTTCCCTCCATGTTGGTGGGCGCGATAGATCGCAACCCTACGTTCCCTAAAGTTCTGCGCCGCAGCGGCCGCAGAAAGCGAACTGTGCTGGTATGCCCTTAGCGCCGCATGCCAGGCAGGTCTGCGTATACGGCCCCCAGAGAAACTCGCTTGACTCTTCCGTCATCGCTCGCTGGCGCACTCCCAGGTGATCTGGCCGCCGTTTCTCGACAAAGGCATGCATACCTTCATACGGTTCCAAGGAGGTATAGTGCAGGGCGAGCCAATCGCGAGCGTGACCGATGGTCTGGTGCCATGAGAAGTCTTTCCAGAAGTTCGTTTGTTGTTTGGTATAGCGCATGCACTCGGGGAACTTGTCTACTAGTTTGGCAGCCATCGTAGCAACAGCGTCGTCAAGCTCGGCATAGGGTACAACCTGGTTGACCAGGCCCCAGGCGAGGGCGGTTGGGGCATCAATCCATTCACACAGCCACAGAATTTCGCGCGCGCGCCGGTCTCCAACCATAATCGGCAGCCATTGCGTCGCGCCACCCGCGGCGACGCTGCCCACCTCGGTACCGACCTGGCGAATGCGCACGTGATCGGCAGCGATGGCCAGATCACAGGCCATATTGAACTCATTTCCACCTCCGACAACCATGCCGTTGAGCCGGGCAATCGTGGGCTTGCCAATGTTGCGCAAGATATCGATGCAGTCCGTGAAAAGCCCCATCCACTTCCAGTAATCGTGCGGGCGCTGCGTGTACTCTGAGGCATACTCCTTGACGTCGCCTCCAGTGCCGAATGCCTTGTCACCCGCGCCGGTAAGCACAACGACGGCGATCTGGTCATCCCAGGAAGCGTCGCGGAATGCCTGCGTCATCTCTTGCAGCGTGCGCCAGGTATAGGCGTTATAGCTATCCGGGCGGTTGATGGTCACAGTTGCCACCCAGCCACGTTTGCTATACACGATCTCCTCAAAGCCAAAGCTCGCGGGGTCTTTCCCGCTAAAATTCGGCATAATCTTCCTCCCTCAAAGCAAAGTCTACCCCTGGTAGAGGGGACTCCGATTATCATGAACATTCATCAGTATCGACTATCCTACGAGGCCGGGTGTAAATGGTGCGTGCCAGAGTAGTGACGATACAGTGCTCGCATCCCTCTGCGCTAGATAGATCTTCCTCATCCAGTTCCGCTGGCTCCAGCAAGGTCTCGAATCCAAGTTGACAATACAACTCCATGGCTTCGTTTAACCGCCGTCCCATGGCAGTGAAGCGCCGGATCCAGCCCTGCTCTTGTAGTTGGATGCTGTGCGCCTGCGGTACCTTAGTACTCATCGCCATTACACTCATCCTTGCGGGTGATTTCGTAGGGGCTGGGCTTGTCCCTGCCCGCCTGCGTGTGTCATCGACCAGACACGGGCAGGGACAAGCCCAGCCCCTACGAAAGTTGGCCGTTTAGTCAATCCGCCGCTCCAGGGGGATGGTCGAAGCTAACACAAAACCAAGCGAATGAAAAGCTTTGAGCAGGGTCCAGTTATCCCAGTTCACTAACGTATAGACTGCTGCTGCTCCCTGAAGGGTACTTCGCTTGATAAAGGCTTCTATTAATTGCCGACCAATGCCCTGCTGCTGGTAGTCTGGATCAACTGCAATGGAATCAAGAATAGCAGTCACCTGCGTAAGGCCGAACTCCCCGTACGCCAGCGTACCCATCACAAAACCAATGACCGTACCCTGATAGTCGGCTACTAAAAAAATCAAGCGCGCATCAGCATCTATCTCATTGAGGGCGGCAAGCCGCCGCTCAAAATACGCTGATCGCATCTCCCCAAAGACCAGGGCATCCAGTTCGACGACAACTGCTAGGTCCGCGCGTTCCATTGCTCGAATGGACACACCTTGACGGCTAAAGTGTGCAGTTGTTGGGTACTGATCGCCCATGCTCCATTTCCCTCCCTGATAGTAGACCAGCGCTTCCAATGCCTGACCACGCGGTAGTGTTGCATTTTTATGGCCCTTGCCTTACGCAGGTTCTATTGTCGATGATACCGCGAATGTGTTTAGATTGTTCGTGAAGAATTGTATGGTTTTTGTAAAGCTGAAATTAGTATGGTCGTTTGCTTATTCTTGACGCACAAGCGCGAATACGCTATAGTGTTAATCACAGGAATTGTTTTGTAGCGTTGAAGCGTGCGGTTGTCTGCTTGTTTTTCAGGCTGGTCAAGTTCGCTGTCAGGCGAACAGAGAGGCTCCCGTCATGTCAACGCGAGTGGATGTTTCGCTCCCCCTTGTCCTGGTGGCCCACCATGCGCGGGATACAGTTGAGTTACTGAAAGCCTTGTTGGAACGTGAAGGTTTTACAACCCTGTGCGCTTATAATGGTCGTTCTGCTTTACAATACGCCCACCAGCATCACCCGGCCCTGTTGCTCTTCGACCAGGCTCTGCCCCTGATTGATGGTTTGGAACTCTGCCGCACGATACGGCAAGAGGACGTTAACACTGCCATTTTTATTCTCAATGACCACCCTGATGAACTCGGGAATCTGCTGGCCTTTGCTGCCGGTGCAGATGAGTGTCTTGCACTGCCTTTCCACCCGCGCGAATTGGTTGCACGCATCAAGGCTGTCTTACGAAGAACGGAGCGGCAAGCGGCAAGCTCGCATCGCCTCTTACGGTGCGGCTCTCTCGAACTCGATCCTGAACAGAGAGAAGTACGTGTCGCAGGGCAAGTGATGGGGTTGACGAGCCTGGAGTACGAGTTACTGTATTTACTGCTGCGAACTCCTGGCCGCGCCTTCTCACGCGCACAATTGCTCGAACTCATCCCTGGTTTTCAGCATCACTCTCCATTTGATCGCGCTGTGGATATACATATCAGTAACCTGCGGCGTAAGCTGAGCCAGGCAATGGGAACGGACGCGCTCATTGAAACCGTGCGTGGGGTAGGCTACCGCCTGAATATGCCGACAAGTGAAACTGTTGCCGAACCAGCGTCACCTGGTTCAGGACCCGCGCAGTTGGCGCTGGCAGCTTTTGAACGCGCCCCCGTCCCTCTTTTAGTGCTCGCAGCTGATCGCACGGTTGTCCTCTATAATGAAGCGGCCAGGCGTCTCTGTGGCTGGTCTGCTGACCAGGTGATTGGTCAGGCGAAATGCTACAGCTTGCTCTCCTGTCACCAGGCAAACGGCACAATGCTCTGTCGCGAACAATGTGTGATGAACGCCATCACGCTCAATCGGCTGAGCGATCAAACGGCTTGCTACACTATCACGCTAAAAGATGGGCGCGAAGTGCCGGTTAAGGCGCATTATAGCAGTCTCGACGAGCCTGGAACACTCAGTGGCTACACGATGCTGACGCTTGAAACTGACCTCGCTGGAACACACCTTCCTTAATAAAAAGGCCGTCGCCAAATTCGTCCAGGCCGAGCAGTTTTCCGAGGCTCGTCCTCGCGGTGATCGTCGTCGCAAGCTGACGCCCTATCTGGCGTACCTTCAGGCTCATTGGGAGGCGGGAGAGCATAGCGCCGCCAAGCTGTACCGTGAGATTCGCGCGCAAGGGTTTCGTGGCTTGGAAACGACGGTGCGCGCCTATCTTTCAGAGCTGCGAGACGAGACAGAACCACGCGCCGGGCCTCGGCGCCGTTTCCCATCTGCCACTCCTTCGATTACCAGCGTTTTCTTCACCCAACGCAGGGCTTCTCAAAAGTCGCAGCCGAGATCAAAGCAGCCAAGCAAGTGCCTTGTCGGGGTGAGAGGCGAAGCGCCGGATTTGCCGAGCGCGATATTAGCCACCTGATGGGCATCCATCAAAGAGAGTACCTCGGTATTGAGCACCACAAGCATCTGAGCCACCGGCGGGAAACGCACCCCACAGCGATCCTCTCGCCATCCGTGACATCCCGCCGCCAGTGGAGCCGATTTCCCACGCTCCAATGACCGCGGGTCAGTTGCAAGAGCTCCTGAGGCGAACAGCGCATGCGGATTGGGGGCAAACGCGTAGAGCGCGGAACCCAGGGTAAAGACCCCCAGGGCGATGAGAAAAATCGTCTTTGCGCCCACGCGATCGCTGATATAGCCCACAATAGGAATAATGGCCGCGTTCGCCAGGAAGTAGCCCGTGCCAATCCAGGTAATGGTCT
>DATLSI010000123.1:0-3060 GCA_035534255.1 Ktedonobacteraceae bacterium
CTCCCAGCCCGGCGCAGGCCCCAGAATGGGCAGGTTATCGGGCGTCCTGGGGCGTAATCCCGCCCACGTGCGTTCAATCGCGCTCTGCTCTAACGAGGGCATAAGCCTGATAGCCGTATTCAACAGCCATGCTATGCCGCCTGCCGTTGGACGTTTGTCAAAACCGGCCTCTTCTTTTGTCGCGCCTACGATGACTGTGCCATCCTGTTTGGGGGCGAGATAAACGGCCTCGCCGAAAATGATGTGATGCAGTGGTGGTGTTGGTTGGCGCAACGCCAGCATTTGCCCGCGCTGTGGGCTAACGGGCAGCTTTATATGCAGCCAGTCGTCCCATTGCGCCGCCCACGCGCCCGCCGCGATAATCAGGTGGTTACAGGTAATGGTTTCACCCTGTGATGTCGTGATGGCTGTCACTTTGCTGTTTCGCTTTTGAATGCCCATAACGCGTGTGTGGCTGCGCAATGTCGCGCCATGATTGGAAGCGGCTTGCGCGAAAGCTTGAACTACCTGTGATGCTTTGATCTGTGATTCCTGGGGAGCATAGAGACTCGCGCATACATCCGGCGCAAGCGTAGGTTCGCGTTGGCGCGCTTCCTCGCCTGTCAGCCAGTGCATTTGCAAGCCCAGGGATTCCCACGCCTTCACGCGCTTGCGCAGATTGGGAATGTTTTTAGGATTGCGCACGACACGTAACGCGCCTGTTTGCTCGTATTGCAGGTGCATGCCGCTCGCGTCCTCAAGCTCAGGCACCAGGGCGGGGAAAAGCGCGAAACTGGCGAGCAGCAGGTCCGCGAATGGCCCCGCGCCTGACAGTGATCCGAGCGGCGCGAGCAGGCCAGCCGCCGCGCTCGATGCTTCGCCGCCAATTTCCCCTTGCTCCAATACCGTGACCGCTCTGCCTGCTTTGCGCAGGTAGTAGGCAATGGCGCAGCCGATCACGCCGCCGCCTACGATGGCGACATCGGTAGTGGATTGCATACGTATGGCTCTCCTTCAGCCCCTCTATTCTATACCACAGGCATAGTAAAGAGCATTTTATGGTCTCTCAAATGTCGATCCAGTAACGCATCTTGCGCACTGGCGAGTCCTTGACTTCAATGATGTTCTCAAGCTGACCGCCGTTGTGTTCGATGATCTTGCGCGAGCCTATATTGTCCTCGTCGCACGTTACCAGCACGCGGCTCAATCCCAGCTCTTTTGCCTTGAGGAGACCCAATCTCAGGATTTCTTTGCCGTAGCTGCGTCTTCTTTTAGAGGGACGAATCTCATAGCCAATATGCCCTCCCCAGACCAACAGTGCCTGGTTCAATTCGTGACGCAGTGAGAGACGCCCGATATACTCATCTCCATTAATGAGCCAGTAATCTGAAGATGGTACGTGGTCAGGCGGTATCCTCGCGCGCTCCTGCTGATTGCGTAATTTCTGTAGGAAAGCGTTGAAATCTCTGGTTAAGCTGTTCAAATCATAAAATAGTTCCCGGCTCTCGGCCTGAAATTCGCGCACACCTTCGAGAAAACTGTCTTTATAGACAAGGGAAGGTTCAGCCAGAAAAAGCATAGCAATCTCCTTTGGCTCAGGACCCGAACTCTATCATCTCTATTATAGCTCGTTTTCACGGAAGAGATGGTTACGCATAAAATATGTCCTTTGACTTGACAAAATATGTAAGATGGTGTATTTATTACAATAATTGATGATGGGTGAGCGAAAGGAAAAATTCGATAGATGAAAAGAAAACCACGTGTACCAGCGCAAAATACAGTCGGCAATAATGCCAGCTTGCCCAAGTATACCATCGGTGTCGTCTCTCAACTTTTGGGCTTGCCGCCCCAGATGCTGCGGCGTTATGAAGAGGCCGGACTGCTGGAACCGGCGCGCCAATCCGGGAAAAACCGCCTCTATTCCGATCAGGATATAGCTGTACTCGAAGAGATTGCCGAACTGTACGAGCAGGGAGTCAACGCGGTAGGTATCCGCCACATTATACAGATGCGCAGGCAAGTTACCGTACTCCAGCAAGAGGTGAAGGAAGTGCGCGAAACCCTGATCCACTTTCAGGAAGAATACCATGTCGAGACAACCTACCTGGATGGGAGTGAGTAGAATTGAGCGGGCCAGGGCGACCGCAAGGGTCGCCCCTCATAGGCGCGGACTTAAGCCATTTTTCCAGGGCGACCGCAAGGGTCGCCCCTACCCTGGACGGCGTCGCAGGCCCACTCGTGGTAGGGTAGGGGCGACCCTTGCGGTCGCCCTGGCCCTTAAGTCCGCGCCTATGGGGGCGTACCCTTGCGGTCGCCCTGTGCCAAACCACTAATTCAAGCAGGCAGAGGAGATTATAATGAAGTAAATGAGAGCAAAGTGTGAAGCGGAGGCATTGTAGAATAGCGAACAACGTGATATGCTTTTCTTGATATCATAATTACGCTCGCGTTTGATACGAGTAAGGAGGGTTTTTCATATATGGTAACAACTCCAGCACAGAAAGTCCTCTGCCCGGTATGCCACCAGGCGGATCAAGTAAAAAGGGTGCCTGCCGCGTATGAAAGCGGAGTGACGCGCCTCGCGCCGCCAACCATGCCGGTTGCGCGGGTGCGCATGATGAATTACATCGTGGTTGGTTTTGCCCTTGTGACTGTCGGTGTCTTCTTTATTTTAGTGTTGAGCGGCACAAATGGCTACGGCAGTTGGCCGACCGCCCTACAGGTGCTCCAGGTAGTGATCACCATACTCGCAATCGTCTCCGCCCTGGTGATTTCCTTTATTGCTTTCCAGCGTGTGGTCAGCGGCGATATGAAGACGCAGAAACTGTTGCCCGCCTACGATGAGGCTATGGAAAACTGGCGTCGGCTCTATTATTGCAAGCGCGAAGATATCGTTTTTGACCCGCAGACCAATAAGACCGTCTCAGATGCAAGCCTGAAGTCTTTACTCTCCATTGAAGACAATTATCAGTACCTGGAACAGTTGCAACACGCGCCGGCTTCGCATCAATAAACACATGTTAACGGCAAGAGGGGTACAAGGGCTTGCGCCTTTGTACCCCTCTTGCCGTTAACAAA
>DATLSI010000124.1:0-9060 GCA_035534255.1 Ktedonobacteraceae bacterium
ACATGTTAACGGCAAGAGGGGTACAAAGGCGCAAGCCCTTGTACCCCTCTTGCCGTTAACAAAAGACCTCCATGACTAATGACTTACCCGACTCAGGACTTATATACCTACAGAGCGCACGCCGGGGAAGCCCTTCCCCTATTTTTCACTCCTGTATGATGGAGACAGAAGAACGAATCAATGGTAGGAGGGTAAGCTGTGGCCGGGTCAAATACGCTCATCGAGACGCTTGCGCACCTGCAACATCATGTTTCATCTGCGTATAGTCGGCGGTTGCTGCTGAATTATGCGCGCAGGTGTACGGGAGCGCGCCTGGGTTTGCTGTTTCGCATCGATGCATCCACGCGGCAACTGGCGCTGGTGGAACAATGCGGCCAGCCTCCTCGCCGCGAGTATCTCTCTGAATACACGCGCATCGATATGCATGGTTTGTTTGGCGCGGCTTTGCATCATCAAGGCGTTCTGGAAATTCTCGACAGTTACAGCGATCCACGTAGCCTGCCTGTAGAGCGCGGCTGGACATGGCGCGGCGGTCGCGTACAGATATGCGCAGCAGGTTCAGCTTCAGGTTCGGATATAGCTGAGGCGCAAGGAATAATGGTGCTGTGCGCGGGACAGAAAGCGTCCGAAACACCAGTGACAGAGCAGGCTGAAAGCGAAGTGCTTATTTGCGCCGCGCTGCTGGCCGCATTTCTCGAAGATACTCCCGAAGAGGATGAGGGTCCCCATGCCCAAACGGGTGAGGAAGGGGACGAGGGCGACCGCAAGGGTCCCCACTCCATACCACTCCGCCCCCGCCCTTACAATGATTACGGGGATGGGATGCTGGCTGCGCGGGTGTTGTTGGGTGAATTGGAGTTGCTGGTTGAAGTGGGGCTGGATGAGCGGGAGTTGCAGCGGAAGGTGTTGGACTATCTTGGGCGAGAGTTGCGTGCTTCCGGTGGAAGTTTGTGGTTGTACCAGCCCGCGCGGGGGCGTTTTGCGCCTGGTGTCAACGCCGGTATGGATGCACCCTCGCTTGCGCTGGTGACGGATACGCTGCTGGAGTTGGCTGGCGAGCAGCCTGGTATGGAAGTGAGTATGGAACGCGGACTGCGTGTTATCACGGAGTCGCGGGGGTATATGCTGGTCCTGCATCCTTTATGCTGCACCGGGCAACTGCTTGGCGCGGTGGCTTTTTCTTTGAAAGGTGGCGATGAATTGCCGGTGGAGCAGCGCGCTTTGTTCGCTCAGATGTGTGATGTAGCGGCAATCGTCTTGCGCAGTCATCAGTTGCGCGTCGAGGAGCTGCAGGCAGCTATTGATCGCGAGCGCAGCCGCATCGCGCGCGATATGCATGACGGCGCGGCGCAGGGCATTGCTCACGCGTTACACGCGCTCGAATTTGCGCAGCGCATGCTGGATAAACAGCCGCAGATTGCGCAGCGCGAGATACGCCGTGCGCGCGAAACGCTGCTGGAGAGCCTCAACGATTTGCGGCACGCCATTTCGACGCTGCTGCCCGTCCAGCTTGAGCAGGCGAATTTTGACGAGGCTGTGCGCGCATTGCTCGACGATTTTAGCAAGCATGAACCCGCTATTGCCCTGCGCTACGAGGCAGCGCAACCCAAACATTTGCCGCCATCACTGGAAGTTCCTGTTTTCCGTTTGCTACAGGAGTCGCTCAATAATGTGCGCAAGCACGCGCGCGCAAGCCAGGTTTCGGTGCAGGTACAATCGCTGCCCGGCCTGCTGGTGGCGCAGGTGAGCGATGATGGCGCGGGCTTCGATTTGGAGCAAGCGCGCAGGGATAGCAGGGTTATGGCTGGAAATGGCGCGTCAGCGAATTTTGGATTGCGCTCGATGCAGGAGCGTGTTGAGCAGGCCGGGGGTGTGCTGGACATTGTGAGCAAACCCGGCGCGGGTACAACTGTCAAGGTGCACTTCCCGCTTGCATCCCCTCCGACTGCCCTGACCGCGCGCGAACGCGAAGTGCTGCGCCTGCTGGTCGATGGCTCAACCAATCGGGTCATCGCCGCTCAGCTTTCAGTGAGCATGGAAACTGTCAAGTCGCACGTGCATCACATCATGCAAAAATTACAGGTGAAGGATAGGACACAGGCGGCGGTACTGGCCGCCCGTCAACAGTGGGTGTAGCCATATTCCCAACCAGGCCATTCTTCGTGCATCTCTAGCGTGCTATCGATCTCTCCCATCAAGCAGCTTGTCTCAGCCAGGATAGCCACGATTTGTTGATAATGGGCTATTTCTGCGCCGCTCAGTACTCGCCCTCGGCGATCTTTGAGCCACTTCTGGCAGACCTGGTAGCCGCCGATATGCAACGTCCAGGCCGCGCGCGGCACATTTGCAAAATATTGCGCGGCGTTTATCCAGAGACAACCTGTTGTTTTATCCTGTTCTGATGCCAGAAAGCTGACCCGTTCGACGCGATTCTCTCCCCCGACAGGATAAGTCGTCACAGGCTGCATCTCCTCTTCCACGAGGTGCAAACGAACCAGCTTATGACCCAGACAACATAATGCGCGAAAGAGCGCGAGGTTGCATGTAAGCGGGATGCGTGGGAAGTCGCGCTTGAGAAATGAGGCATAACGCGCGCGGTAGGCTGGCGAGTAAAGAATGGCATAGATATACGAGAAAATATCTTCTGGCCCGATGGTATGTTGTAAGTCTCCCTGTCCCTCGACGATCCATTCTAGCCCCAGGCGATCTACAACATCAGCAATAAAGGCTGGCGCGAGGTTGACAGGGCGGCTCGCCTTACTGTCTTTATGAGCAAGATACAAAGGGAAGAGGTTGTTGCCGCCCCGGCGAAAGAGGTTAAATTCGGTGATGAGACGCGAGCAGAAGACGATATCCCACGCCTGCTGGTGAATGACCTGCCCGGCCTTGCCAACTAGCAATGCCAGGTTATCGGCAGCAAGCATGTGGCGTGTGACGCGCTCGCGCAGGTGTACCGCGATGTGGCGATTGTAGACCGTCCAGCGTGCGTCAAAGGGGCGATAGAGTAGGGGCGTGAGTTGTTGACGCCAGCTATCGTCGCTTAAAGCACGCTTCGCGGCTGCATAGTTCCATTGTTTCTGTGTACACAGGCGAAAATATTGCCGCGCCTCGTCCTCGCCGCGAGTTGACTGCAGCCGTTCCACCTTGCTGATGGCCTCATCGCGGCTCCATGCAATGGCGAACTCATCATGACAGGTGATGATGCCGGGCGCGGGGTCTCCATTGAGGCAGAAGATATCAGGGATGCTCCAACCTGCCTCGTATTCTGCCAGGCGCTGCGTCTCCTGCGGCGCGAACAGGTAGTAGGGAGCTTGTGGATGCTGAATAGTCCATGCAGTGCTTTCCAGGTCATGGATGGATAGCCATGTTAGCTTTTCTGCGCGGCTGCCCCACAGGTGCGCGTGATGGACATCGACACTCTTTGGGGACGAGGACGACCTGCGGTCTTCTGTTTTTACGAAAATGCTGATGGCTACGCCTGATTGGATGGCGAAGATGTTTTCGTCTTTTATGTCGCCGGGCGCTAGTTCCTGTTTTTTGCTGTTGCCGTGCAGGTCAAGCACGTAAAGTTCGTCGAAACTGTGCATGAGACTGCGGCGCATGCCTCGGAAAGTGGGATTGTCGAGATAGCTATGGTTGGTGATAAAGGCCAGGATACCTTGACCTGCCCGCTCAATCTGCCACTGGGCGAGACGCAGGAACTTCACATAATCGTCGCTCAGCCACTTAGCCTGCGCGCGTTTCTTGAGTTCAGGACAACCTTCTTTATATTCATCCAGCAGCGACATGATCCATGCCTCTTTATTGGCGGAATGCCCCGCGTAAGGCGGGTTGCCCAGCACAATCATAATGGGTGATGATGCATCTTGAATGATGTCAGGCTCGATCAGCGCATTACCCAGGTGAAATGGCATTGGTTGTTCATTTGCGTTTTCCGATGCGTTGTCCGCCAGGTTGCCGGGGCGACCGGTGCCAGGGCGACCGCGAGGGTCGCCCCTATCATACAACGAAGCGGTTGCATAATCCGTGTATTGTAGGGGCGACCCTCGCGGTCGCCCTGGTCCCGGTCGCCCATAATCCGGCGGCGTGGATCGCTCTGGTCCCTGCGAATCTCCCTCAGCCAAAAACAGATTAAGCCTGAGATGCGCAATCAGGTAGGGCGTCATGAGCACTTCGATTCCAGTCAGACGCGGCAAAAAGTGCTGGCGGAGATCATCGCGCCACTGTTCAGCCTGTCCGCGTTGTTGATAAATGGCATAGATGTGCTCAAGCATCGCCTGTGGAAATATGCCTGTGCCGCAGGCGGGATCGAGTATGTGCAGGTCCGCATCGATCTCGGCCAGCCCATCAGCGCAAGCGAAGCGCGAACGCAGGAGTTGATCTATCGAGCGCACCATGTAAGAGACGATAGGTTCAGGCGTGTAAAAGATGCCATGCGAGGCGCGCAAACGCGGATTATAGTAATGCAGGAAAAGCTCGTAAAAGTGTGCCAGCGGGTCATCTTGAAAGCTGCTGTTTATGCTTTCCCTGTCAGCAGTGGCAAGCAAAGACATTAGTTCATCGCTACAGGAGGCGACGGCTGCGCATTCTGGCTGCATACCTGTGATTGCCTCAACGCACTGGCGATGCAATGGATGGGCAAAGGAGAGGATGCTGGTGATATGTTTGCGTTGAAATGGCATCGTTTCGTTATGGTAATAACGAGCGACAAAGCAGCTATACACGAGCAACTGAGAAGCCATATCAGCAAACTCCGCGATAGTCATTGCTGACTGGTTAGCTTCACAACAATGCTGGTAGGCTGCGCGTAAGGCGGTGTGAGTAGTGTTTTGCTCAAGGCATGTTGCGATGAGATCGCTGAGAGCGTGCGCAATGTGCGATATGTGCTTGACGAGATTCGTCATCGTGCGCTGTTTTCGCAAAAGGGAAAGCCCTCCTCACCTTGCTCAATGTGTCTTTAGTGTAGTGGGTGAGAGAGCAAATGGCAAGCGTTTCGTCTTGACAAATATGGTATATTACAGGTGTCTAATGGACGATACGCCGATGTAGCTCAGTGGCAGAGCAGCTGTTTTGTAAACAGCTGGCCAGGAGTTCGAATCTCCTCATCGGCTCTTTTTATTTCTTTTGAGTTATAAATTTGTCCAAAAAAAGCTTGCGTCCGGCAATATTTGCTGGTATAATCAGCATCGTTAGAGAAAAAAACACGACCCTCACGCCTCATGGTTTTCGCAGTTCAACAGCGTGTAGTTTGGAACAAAGAGGTTTCTGTATGGCAACAAACAATGACTTCAGCCGTTCTTCCTTCCTTATGGAACAGTACCAGCGCGAGATGGAAATTATAGCTGCCGCATTAGAAGAAGAGAGCCAGGATGAGCGTGAAGAACGTTTGAGTCTTGTCGAATGTTCCTGGTCAATGAGCTGCGCCTGTTTTCAGGGACAGGTCGAGGTGACTGAAGTTCCTGCTTTTGCTTCCGCGGCGTTCGCTCGCCCTTGATTGTGTCCATAACATAATTCAGAAGACTTGTAGTGTGCAATGCCTCATCCACCAGATCTCCTACCGGATGCGCTGACCTATCAGACACCCGTGCAATTCGGCATGGTGTACTGGGTAAACTTTGGATATCCAATGCTGCCGCCGGGCATCGAGGAGAAGCGTATCCTTGACTGGCATCCCGCGCTCGTCGTTTCCAGCGATCCCTTCTGCCGTCATGCCGGGGCAGTCAACGTCGTGGCCCTCACCTCCTACCGTGGCAAACTGCGCCCCTATCATCACCTGCTCTTAAAGCGGGATTACCCCTTACTTGACACCGACAGCCTCGTCAAGACAGAATTACTATATGCCGTGTTGCGCAGCTTGCTGGCGGATCAGTATGCAATTTGCAGGTTAAATGACCCGGATCTGCGCGCTATCATGGGCAAGATTGCCAATAGTCTGGCAATCACCATGTTTTATTCGCTCCATTAACCTCTTGAGAGATGGGTTGGCATATGAACGTTGAATTGGAACAGCTGCGCCTCCTGCCCTCCATTGATGAATTGCTGCAATCCACGCCGGGGCAACAGCTCATTCGCGACTATTCGCGCTCGCTGACCCTGCGCGCCGTGCGTGCCAGCATCGCCCAGGCTCGCGCGGCTATCCGTGATGGCGCGCTTTGTCCCTCTTACGAGGAATTGTTGGCCAGCGCCGCGCGTATGTTGGAACTGGAGCACCGGCCAAATTTACGCTCCCTCATCAATGCGACGGGTGTGATTATCAATACCAATCTGGGCAGATCGCCCTTGAGCCAGTCGGCGCTGGAGGCTATACAAACGGTGTCTGGTGGGTACTCCAACCTGGAGTACGACCTGGAAACGGGTGAGCGTGGCTCCCGCCATACGCATGTCGCCGCGCTGCTGCGCGAACTGACGGGTGCGGAGGCCGCGCTCGTGACCAATAACAACGCGGCGGCGGTGCTGCTCGCGCTCAGCGCGCTGGCGAGCGGGCGCGAGGTGATTATTTCGCGCGGTCAACTGGTGGAGATCGGCGGCGGCTTTCGCATCCCCGATGTCATGCGCCAGAGCGGCTGCCAGCTTGTAGAGGTTGGCACCACCAACCGCACACGCCTGGGTGATTACGAAGCGGCCTTGAGCGAACGCACGGCCATGTTATTAACAGTACACCCCAGTAATTTCCGGCTGATGGGCTTTGTAGAAACGGTACACCCCGGTGCGTTGGCTGAACTCGCGCATCAACACGGACTGCTGTTGATGGATGATTTAGGCAGTGGCTGCCTGCTGGAGAGCGAACGCTACGGCCTGGGACATGAACCCACGCCGCGGGAAAGCATCGCGTCAGGAGTGGATGTCGTGTGTTTCTCCGGCGATAAATTGCTCGGTGGCCCGCAGGCGGGCATCATCGCGGGCAAAGCCGGTGTTATCAAACGCATCGCTAAACACCCGCTCATGCGCGCCGTGCGTATCGATAAGATGACGCTGGCCGCGCTGGAAGCCACCCTGCGTCACTACCAGCGCGAAGAGGCCGAGACCCACATACCCATCTGGCAAATGATCTCGGCTACTCCTGCTTCGCTCGCCAGCCGCGCCGCGAGTTGGGCCTCTCAATTGCAGAGACAGGGCATTAAAGCGCGCACGCAGCGCGGCGAATCAACCGTCGGTGGAGGCTCGCTGCCCGGCGAGACGCTGCCCACCACGCTGCTGGCTCTGGATGCCGCGCATGTCCCGCTGCCCTTAGATGAGCTGGCGAAACGCCTCAGAATGCGCAAACCGCCCGTGATCGCCCGTATCCAGCATGATATGCTGCTGCTCGACCCACGCACCGTACTGAAAGCACAGGATAAAGAGGTGGTGATGGCGCTGGTGGAAGAAATAGGACAGGCATGAAACCAGGGCGGGCTTGCCCCCACCCTGGTCATTCTCATGCCTGTCCTATCTTTCATCCCCGCCCAGAATGCGCACATAGCTCTTATAGCGGCGTTCGTCGATAACCCCATCTTCCACCGCCTGGCGGATCGCGCAGCCTTCCTCATCGATATGCAGGCAATCGGAGTAGAGGCATTCGCCGAGGTAGGGGCGGAACTCGACGAAGCACCAGCCCAGGTCTTCGGGCGCGATATCCCACGCGGCCAGCGCGCGAATACCCGCCGAATCGGCCAGCCAGCCGCCGCCCGATAAGGCATAGAGCTGCGAACCAGTGGTAGTGTGTTTGCCCTTGCCGGTGGCCTCGCTAATCAGCCCTGTTTTGATGGCCATGCCCGGCTCAATGGTGTTGACCAGGGAAGATTTACCGACGCCCGATGGTCCGGTGAAGAGGGTCGTATGGTCTTTGAGCATTTGACGCAGGTGGTCGATGCCCTCGCCTGTTTTGTAACTGGTCCAGGCGACCGCGTAGCCCAGTCCCGCGTACAGGACGGCAGCTTCATCTACATAAGACTCGTGCGGGAGATCGACTTTGTTCAGGCAAATGATGGGATGAATGCGCGCGTCCTCGCAAATGGCCAGGTAGCGGTCAAGCATAGCGAAATGTGGCTCTGGCTGCGCGGTAGCAAAGACCAGCGCCACCTGGTCAAGATTGGCAAGCATCGTCTGCTGGATGGGCTTTTTCTCGGTCGAACCCGCGTCCTTGCGCGTGAGCGCGCTCTGACGGGGCAGAATCTCATCGATCAGGCCAGTTTTCGCGTCAAGCCGGTGCAGTTTCACATAGTCGCCTACGGACAGTCGCACGGGCAGCGCGTTCACGCTTGAATCGCGGTGTTCTATGCGCTCTGACTTTGGCAGCGCGAGCATCTTATCGTAACGCGGACGTGCCTTGCTAACGGTTTTTGCCGATTGAGCCTGGGCAAAGGCTTTTTTTAGTTTGCCGCGCAATGTGCAGCGCAGCACGCCAACCTCGGTATGAACGTCGTAAATGCCATGCGCGCCGTTCAATACCACGCCGGTAAGCGTCTCCGAATGTGTCTCCGGGTCGTTAATCAATGCGTTGTTCCCTCCGGGAGAATAAAAAAACACGGTTCAATCAGTTTTATTGATGTCTACCGTGCGGAGGGAACGGGCCGGTTGGCCGTGTCGCGCCTTTAGCGAATACCAGGAAGCGGTTTCTCTTGTGAATTGTCCTGGCGAGTCCGCAGGTTGCCCTCAACGCGGGTAGACAAGGTGCATGCAAGCACAGTGTGTGAATACGCGTGCTTTCCCATATGTCGCACCTCCTACAACTTAGACTGGCAAGCCAGAATTTAGACAAACATCTCTCTCTCAGTGATTAGAGCATACTCGATAAAGTGGGGGTTTGTCAATGAATTTTTACTTTCGGGACATCGAGTTTTTGCATCAAGCCACGTTGTCCAGGGCGGGGGCAAGCCCCGCCCCTACCCAACAACGAAATGGTTGTTACAAGCCGTATCGTATATGGTAGGGGCGGGGCTTGCCTTTCACTAGTAGGTTTTTTCATCAAGCGGCCTCCTGAGCGGCATGAGCCGTGATCCTGGCCTTCTTCTTCCTCCTGGCAGGAGTGGGACTGGAAGGCCAGGGTTCGGGCAAAAAGCGACCAAAGAGCAAGCCCTCGCC
>DATLSI010000125.1:0-41063 GCA_035534255.1 Ktedonobacteraceae bacterium
AGCGGTGCGCAACGAAACATTGGGATAGCAAGCAAAGCAAATTATGCTATTGACAAAAACATAGTCGTGGGGTATGATAAGTGCGCACTAAAGCACGGCGCATTCGTCTAGTGGTCCAGGACGCCGCCCTCTCAAGGCGGAGATCACGGGTTCGACTCCCGTATGCGCTATTATTTCAATGAACGTCCCAGGCCAGGAAACAAGCGGCCTGGGACGTTCGTTGCTTTCTAGCGGGTGACGACTATGGGGAATTTCATGCCGGCCTGGTAGTGGCCGCGCATCATGCATGCTATCTGGTAGCTGCCCTCGGAAGCGGGTTTGAACATGAAATTGATGTACACGGTTGTGCCGGGGCCAACCTGTTCAATCTCGATGAGCTTGTCGTTGTACTGCACATCGGGCGGCAGAAGAGAGCCGTCTGGCTTGACGGGCATAATCATGAATTCGTGAACCTGCTGTCCGCGATTCGTGACAATGAAGTAGTAGGGAACGCCAACATGAAAGACCTTCAGCGAGGAGACGATAGTATATTCAGCAAGCGCGACCGTGACAACCTGCGCTCCGGCCACGGGCGTATCATGTATAGTGGCGTACTGAACCGTATCTTGCTCAGTAGTTGGCGAATTGAGCGGAGTTGTTGAGCCTGGCGTAGCTGAAACGTGTGTCGCAGAGGCACCTATGCCTATGCCGATAACGATTAAGAGCGAAACCACCACTATGAGAAGCTTGCCTATTAATATCCCTGTGACCTGACGAGGGAGGGCGGCGAATCTTTTTTTCAGGGGCATGTCTTCGTGTTTCTTCACTTACGAACACTTTCATAGCTGGATAGCTGGTTTCTAACCGATCAGCAAGGATAAGCAACCAGGGACATTATAGAGAAGGTTAGCGGGAACGTCAATATTGGGGCGTTGAACCTCTGGAAGCTTTGCCCGCTTTTTGCTATGATATGTCTAGAGTCGGTGCGTAATGCGCATAGGTCAGGCTCATAGTCGAGTGTAGAGGTAGAGTACTCATTTCAGCGTATTGATTTGAAAGGAACATCCCGTGTATAAAAAGATACTCGTAGGGTTAGTATTATTTGGTATTTTGACAACTGGTATTGCAGCGTGCGGTATCTATGACGAGGCTAACACGCCATCTGGTCCGACGGTGCATATGGGCGGTGCCGTCTTCCTTCAGACATCCATCACCATTAGCAAAGGTCAATCGATTGACTTGATCGACGATGTCGCAGTGGAACATATTATTACCAATGGCACATGGAAAGGCACCGCTCCCGTCCTGAAGGCAGAATCCGGCGCTCCGGCTGTGAATGTTACCTTCAATGGTAATGACAGTAACACGATAGGACCGTTCAATACCAGCGGCACGTTCCTGTTGCTTTGCACCGTGCATCAAGGTATGAATCTTACCGTGACCGTTTCCTGACGCGCTGGCTCTAAGCGGGCAACAGATACGTTACTGAGCTTTGAAAGTGACATTTTACACCGGCTGATTCTTACGAATCGCCGGTGTTTTACGTTTATTTTGTCAGGTTGACCTGCCCCGCTAGTACTTTTATGGCACTCACAGGCGCGACAGGCATTAACCTTAGCGGGTCATGCTATACTATTCCATAATCATGAATCAACGTAAAAAGGTAGATGAGGGTCATTTTAATTCTATGCGATCACAATTATCCAGACATAAAACGCCTCCTTCTCTTTTATTAAAATGCGGGGGAATCTTCTTCCTCTTTTTATTAACAGTTATTGTTGCAGCCTGTGGCGGCTCTGGCGGTCAGACGATTCCTGGAACGCCTGTAGCTACTCTCACGGTTGTATTTGGGCAATTTCAAGCTTCGCCCACCGCGCCACTGGCTCCCTATTATTGCGGCGGCTGGGCAACCGATACTTCACCTGCCTACAGTCCCAATAGCGTTGTCAACATCTATGGCAAATTCACGCAGACAATATCCGGCAATCCGGTAGGAGTTGGGGGAGCATCGGTCACAGCCACAGTGCTCTGGCCCGATACGACAAACGAATCCGAAACAGTTAAAACCTCTTCTGATGGATTAGCTGTATTCACAATAACAATACAGGCAAGCGCCATCAATCATGTTGTGCTTGTGGAGATGACATTTACCAGTCCGAGTGGCTATGTATGCAAACTTACTTCGCCAGCTTTCTTTACAGCGATCCAAATTTCACCAACCGCGACGGCTGTACCATCATCCACCAATACATTGACGCCGACAGGTTCTCCGTCCGTCACGCCATCGCCCGGCGGCACGCTTACACCGACAGGATCACCTAACACAACTCCAACGCCGACCGGGTGATGGTTACATGTGTGTATGACACTTTTTCCTTCGCAACCTGCTCTAACTTGTTACGTACATATTATAATGAGCTTATAGAAGGAGTCTGCGGTATGAAGCGACAGCGATGGATAGTAAGCACAGCCAGCGGCGTTGGTATAGTAGGTGCGGCTGTTACAACCGGCCTTGTAATGCTGGCGAGCCGCTTTGTGTATGAATTCTCGCGCCCACACGTGGTACTTGATATGAAACAATTTGCCTGGAAAATGCCGGACTCGGAAGCAGAGCCGCCTGGTATGCACCGGCGCACCCTGCTCTTCCGCACCAGCGACGGTAAACTGCTGCACGGCGAATTCTGGTCGCAGGCAAAACCTGCCCCCACTATCATCATCTGTCATGGGTACCGTGTCTCAGGTACGTTATTGCGCCCGGTAGCAACACTCGAATATAAAGCTGGCTATAATATCATGCTCTTCGATTTCCGAGGACATGGGAATAGCGAGAGTGTCAACACCAGCGGCGGCAATGCTGAAGTGCATGATCTGGAAGCAGCTATCACGGTAGCTGGACAGCAGCCAGAAACGCTACCTGGCAAAATTATCCTGCATGGCTTTTCTATGGGCGCGGCTATCGCCTTGCTGACGCCGCCACATCCTGATGTGGTAGGCATCATTGCCGACAGCCCTTACGCGCACCTGGATAGTATCTTACGCAGTTTCGTTCACTGGCAGTTGATGCAAGAGTCCAGTTCCTGGTCTTCATCGCTTCACTGGATGAGAAGTATGTTTCACGCGCTCGCCTGGGTGACTGTCGCAGTTAGCAGACCTTTGTACCGCCTGCGCTTTGGTCACGCGCTGGTGGCACATCCGGCAGGCAGCATGAAGAGATGGCAGGCCCGCTCGAAGAAAATTCGTGGTTTTCATATACCGCCCATCCTGCTTATTCATGGGAAAGAAGACACATTCGTGCCTATCTCGCACGCCTATCAAATAATCGAGCAAGCGCGCATGCACAACATCCCCCTCGAAACCTACTTCGCCGAAGGCTCGAATCACTGCGCAGCCTACGGAGATCACCCCAAACAGTATATCGAAACCCTGCAAGCTTTCGCGGCAAGAAATCTCGGTGGTGCCTTCCCTGGTGACGTTACGACCTGAGATACATCTTATTCTGCCATTTTTTACAATAAAACCTCTTGCAAAATTCTCTGGATGTGTGCATAATTGGAGAAGGGAGAATATAGAGTTCGAGGTCACACAAGGCGCATAACAGGCGGTACATTCAGTTGCTGCGCGCCAGCACTAACGAGGGAGCGAAACGATGTCAACAAGCGATGGAAATGGCAATACATCGATGGACTCGTATGAACGTTACGCGCGGCATCTCAACCGTCAAGTTATCCTCAACGAGAAACGCGGTCGCACTACCGACGTCCTGCCCGCTATTTCCAGCGATGCCAATGCTGGAAAATTGAACGCGCGCCAGGTAACTTCACTACGCGATGAGAACCGGCGACTGCGGCTCGAAATTGAGGAGTTACAGCGCAATATTGCGCAATACAGGGAAGCAGAGGCGCAATTTGAGCAAGAAATCGAGACCATCCACAAAGCACACCAGTTAGAGATCGAGCAATATCAGAGCCACCTGCGCGAAATGATGGACGAACTCAACCAGAAGCAGACAGCTTTGCAGGATCTGGAACAACGTTTCCAGGAACTCTATCGCACTTTTCAGGATGCCGTTGAAGAGGAAGCCGGTAAACTGGTAACTGAAGCCTCGCAGACCCTGGTACTTTCACCCGAACATACGCCGCCAATCTTGCATGATGTGGTAAGAACGCTGGAATTTCAGATGAAACAGACAGAAGACCAGTATGTGGCCGAGTTACTGGCTCTGATGCGCCAGGCACAGCGAAAAAATGATTTGCTGGAGGCAGAATTGGCGCAGGAACGTGAGAATCTGGCCAATGAGCGACAAAAAGTGTATACGGAGCAGAAGCGCATACGAGAGCAGGGCGATTTACGCTACAAAATGATCGAGTCTCACCTGAAAACGCGTTTCGCCATGCAGGTAACTGCTTTGACGAGCGCATTTGTGCTGCTGTTCGCCATCTTTGAGCTGACACTGTACTCAGGTTTGAGGCTGCCAGTTTACTGGTCTGTCTTTTTATCCATTTTTGTATGCGCAGTGCTGGCCTTTGTGATTACGCGTATCACCACTCACGCCCGCTATTTCCGCCCACCTTCCGCCACGAAAAAGAAATAGGTAATAGCTGGCAACGAGAAGAGCAGTAGATGCCGTTCACCGCCCTTCTCGTTGCCAGCTATTATTTTTGCCCGCGAAAACTGCTGATGGCGCGTATGATCTTGCGATTGCTGGCGAGAGCAGAACCTTCAAGATAGGCCTCGAAGACGGTCTGCTGGACGCCTGTGTTCATGGTAGGATAGGCATGGATGGTATTCAGGATGTCGTTAAGGGTGAGGTTATGTTGCATGGCAAGCGACAGCTCGCCCAGCATCTCGCCGGAGCGAGCGCCGACCATGTGCGCCCCCACAATTTCGTCCTTCTTGCCCGCCAGCACCAGCTTGATGAAGCCGATGGTTTCACTTTCGGCCTGGGCGCGGTCAATTTCCGACCAGGGAAACTTCACTACGCGCACCTGTTTGTGCTGCTTCTCAGCTTCATCAGGCGTCAGACCGACACGCGCCGCTTCGGGGTCGGTGAAGGTACACCAGGGGACAACGCGATAATCAACCTTTTTCTTCGCGACAGGGACGAGCGCGTTGCGCACCGCGACACCCGACTGGTAGGCCGCGACGTGTGTAAAGAGATAACCGCCAATGACATCGCCGATCGCCAGCACATTTGAAGCCGTCGTTTGCAGATATTCGTCAACCTTAATGCCCTTGCCATCGTATTTGATGCCCGCAGCTTCCAGGTTCAGCCCATCGACGTTTGGCTGCCTGCCCAGAGCGAGCACGATTTCTCCGGCTTCAAACTGGAGTAAGCGGTCGCCCTGTTTCGCCGTCACAATTTTCTTGTTGCCATCACGTGTGGCTTTGACGAAACGCGCGCCGGTCACGATCTCGATACCCTCAGATTGCAACACGTTTGCCACCGTCTCGGAAACTTCCGGGTCTTCTTTCGGTAAAATGCGCGCTGGCCCCTGGATAATCGTGACCCTCGCCCCCAGGCGTTCAAAAGCCTGGCCCAGCTCAACACCGATGGGGCCACCGCCGATTATCACAATAGTAGCGGGCAAGTTGGTCAGGTCAAATACGCCTTCGTTCGTCAGGTAGCCAGTTTCAGCCAGTCCCTCTACAGCGGGAACGGCGGGATGCGAGCCAGTGGCAATGATGGTATTGCGGCTGCTGAAGCTCTCACCGTTCAAATCCAACTCGGTCGGTGACTTAAAAGTCACATGGCCAAATCTGACGGTGACACCCTCGGTATAGACGCGCTCACTTTCCGCAACGCGGCCAATCACTCCCTGCACGTAGGCCGATACTTTGGTCATATCCACGGCCAAATTGGCAGGCATGAGTCCCAGCTTCGCGGCGTCTCTGGCCTGTTGCGCCACCCGCGCCACGTGAATCAGGCTTTTGCTTGGCACGCAGCCAAAATTCAAACAATCGCCCCCCAGTTTTTCTTTGTCAATCAGCAAGACATGCGCGCCCAGCGCGGTCGCGGTGCGAGCCGCCGTCAAACCGCCCGACCCCCCACCGATAATCGTCATATCATAATGTTCCATAGTATCCTCCTGAATAAATAGAGCTTTCGCAGCCTGAGTTTATCATAGCTACGACGAAGGTCGCCATTGAAATGCTTTTTCTTTAAGTGTACGAAACTGCCTGGGTGCGTTATACTCTTTACAGCATATCATCTACCAGAAAGCGGCAAGAGTGCCCCTGGCTTGAGATGGGGGTTAAGTGCCGCCCGTCCGCAGACGGACGGAAACTCATGTTCTTGACAAGTTCTAAGGAACTCCAATAGAATAGCAGTATGAGAACATTTGAATATCGCCTTTTCACGAATAAGGAACAAGACAGGAAACTCATGGCGTGCTTGATCGAGTCTCGCATCATCTATAACAGGATGCTTGAGACGGTCAAGGCGCAGTATGAGCAAGAGCAGACGTTCCCCAGCAAGTATGACCTGGAGGCGGCATTCAAAGGACACAGTGCGTATGTGCCAGCGACCGCTGACAGGCTGAGTAAGTCCCTCAAGCGCTTTCTGGCTGCAAAAAAGCATGCTCTCCCCGGTAGCGGTTTCCCTCGTTTCAAGACGCCCAACCGCTGGCATAGTATCCAGTTGCGGCAGTACGGCAAAGATTGCTCTCTGCGCGAGGACAAGAAGCGCCTCATCGTCCCTGCGAAGATCGGCAAGTCCCTCAAGATAGAACTGCTCCACCTGTGGCGAGATCGTGCGGAAGAGTCTGCGTGTACGAACCCATCTGTGTCCTTTCTGTGGGTATAGCGCAGATCGTGATGTCAACGCCGCGCAAAACATTCTTAAACGTGCAAGGCCAGGGCATAGCCTTCAGGAGCCAACGTACACCGATGGGTGCAGCGTTTCCTGAGAGAGCACCCTGCATTTATACATGGGGAGTTGTCACAAATGAGGAGCGTTTTAATGGAACAAGAAGTTCATTCTAAAAGCGGACTGAAACAGCATAGAATCTGGCAGGATGGTCAGACGCCGGAGCCGTGTGTGGTGGTGATATTTGGCGCGACAGGCGACCTGACACAGCGAAAACTGCTGCCAACCCTGGCACACTTGATGCACGATCATCCTCTACCGCAGAGTTTCTGCATTGTCGCGTTCGCGCGTCGCCCCATGACCGACGAGCAATGGCGAAGCATGGCGCTGGACTCAGTCAATAAATACATGGACGACAACGATAAGTTAGACGCCAGGGCACAGAGGACATTCGCGCAAAATCTCTTTTATTGCCAGTCAGACTTCAATGATCGCGAGGGTTTTCAGAAGCTTGCCGATCTGCTTGAGCGGCTGGACGAGGAAAAAGGCACGCAGGGCAATCGCCTCTTCTACCTGGCTACTCCCCCTACGACCGATTCGGAAATCGTTCACCAGCTTGGCGGCGCTGGTCTCTCACGCCAACAACATAACAATGGCGATGAGGAGTCCTGGACGCGCATCATCATCGAGAAACCTTTCGGGCGCGACCTGCTTTCAGCACAAAAGCTCAATCGCGAGATAGCGCGGGTCTTCCGCGAAAATCAAACCTACCGCATCGACCACTATATGGGCAAGGAAACCGTGCAGAATCTGCTGGCATTGCGCTTCGCCAACGGTATTTTTGAACCGCTGTGGAACCAGAAATATATCGATCACGTGCAAATCGTGGTTGCTGAAAGCCTGGGCATCGGCACGCGCGCCGAATATTACGAGGAGTCCGGCGCGATCCGCGACATGGTGCAGAACCATATCATGCAAGTGTTGTGCCTGACGGCCATGGAACCGCCGGTAGCCTTCGACGCCGACGCCATTCGCGACGAGAAAGTGAAAGTCATGCGGGCCATTCCAGCGCTCACGCAGGAACAGGTCGCCACTAATACCGTGCGCGCCCGCTATACATCAGCCATGCTCGATGGTCAGACAGTGCCAGGATACATGGAGGAACAGGGGGTCGCGCCTGACTCAACGACTGAAACATTCGTGGCACTGAAGCTTTTCATCGAGAACTGGCGCTGGGCCGATGTGCCATTCTATATTCGCACAGGTAAGCGCCTGCCGGGCCGCAGCACCGAAGTGACGATCCAGTTCAAACGCGTACCGCATCAACTCTACAAGCCCTCGGAGACAAAGGGCCTCGTGCCAAACCGCCTGACCATTCGGATTCAACCCGACGAGAGCATCACGCTGAAATTCGGCGCGAAGATTCCGGGTGCGGCCCGCCAGCTCGCTTCAGTCGATATGAACTTCTCGTATGACAGCGCCTTTGGCATCACCTCGCCAGAAGCCTACGAACGCCTGATTGCCGATGCCATGATCGGTGACTCGACGCTGTTTATCCGGCGCGACGAAGTCGAGACATCGTGGCACATCGTGGATAGCATCATCAACGGCTGGAAGAACATGCCCGCCGACTCTGTGGCGACCTATCCTGCCGGAACCTGGGGGCCAAAAGAAGCTGAAGAACTTATCGAGCGAGATGGGAGAGAGTGGGATAACCCATAATGCTTGAGGCACCACGATGGATGAACTTTGACGATCAAAAACGGTAATAAAAACGCTTCGCCGTTGTTGCTTCGATCAGCGCGGGACTCCTCAATCAGTCGTTGGTTGTAGTCGTTCTGGTTATGCTCCAAGCAAGTCCTCCATCTGCTTCAGGTACGACTCAAACTGCTGGCAGGCCTGGCGCACCGGTTCGGGCGAGTTCATATCGACGCCGGCTTTCTTGAGCAGTTCGATGCTGTAGTCTGAAGAGCCGGACGAGAGGAACTTTAGATAGCGATCAACGGCGGGCTGGCCTTCGCGCAAAATCTGCTGCGACAGGGCGATGGCGGCAGAGATGCCTGTCGAATACTGGTACACATAGAAGCTGCTGTAGAAATGGGGGATGCGCGCCCATTCGATGTCGATCAGTTCATCGACAATCGCTACGCCGCCGTAGTATTTCACGTTCAGCGCGTGATACATCTCGCTCAGGCTGTCGGCGGTCAGGGCCTCACCCTCTTCGGCGCGGCTGTGCATTATTTGCTCGAACTCGGCAAACATGGTCTGACGATAGAGCGTACCTCGAATGTCCTCAAGGGCATGATTGAGGATGGCCAGGCGCACTTCGCGATCGCTATTCGTCTTGAGCAGGTAGTCTGTGAGCAGGCTTTCGTTGAGGGTCGAGGCTACTTCCGCCACAAAGATGGTATAGTCACCATATTGAAATGGCTGGTGGCTGCGCGTGAAGAACGAGTGCATAGAGTGTCCAAGCTCGTGCGCCAGGGTAAACATGCTATCGCGCTTATTCTGAAAATTGAGCAGGATGAAGGGATGGGTGGCATACGCGCCGCCGCTATAGGCACCGCCGCGCTTGCCCGGCGTCTCGTACACGTCGATCCAACGCTCGCTCATGGCTTTTTTCAAGGTATTGACATAGTTCTCGCCTAGAGGAGCAAGGCCCGCAACAACTGTTTCACTGGCTTGCTGGTAGCTGATATCGTCGCCTGATTCCTTGACGATAGGTACGTACAGATCGTACATATGTAACTCGTCGAGGCCCAGCATGCGCTTGCGCAATTGCACGTAGCGATTGAGCAGAGGGATATACTCGCTGACCGCGTTGACCAGGTTATCATAGACGCTGACCGGAATATTATACTGCGACAGAGCGCGTTCGCGGCACGACGCGTAGCCGCGCTGGCGGGTATGGAAGATGTCGGCTTTGACCTGGGCGGAGAGAGTGGCGGCAATCGTGTTGCGCTGCTTGAGGAATGTGCCATGCATGCCCTCGAAAGCTTCTTTACGCACGCGGCGGTCGGTGCTGCGGATATAGATCATGTAATTGCCCTTGGTCAGCTCGACATCTTGGCCCGCTTCATCTTTGATGCGCGGCAAGCGCAGATCAGCGTTGTCGATCATGGAGAAAATGGCGTCCGGTCCATCGGAAATTTCGCCCGTAGCGGCCAGCACAGCCTCAATCTCGGCGGAGCGCACGTGAGGTCGCTTGCGATTGAGGTCGTGCAACTGCTGGCGATAGAGTTGCAAGCCCGGAGTGTCGCGCACATATTCGTCAAGCGTAGACTGCGGTATGGCTAGAATCTCCGGCTCGATGAAAGAAAGAGCCGTTGAGATGCGCACCAACAATTGCATGGCGCGATCAAACATGGCCTGGTACTTACTGTTGGTGGTATCTTCATCTCTGCGCATGGCGGCATACACAAAGAGGGTTTCCAGTTGCTCAAACACTTCGTCGCGTTGTTGTAAGACGCGCAAAAGTGACTGCCCGCTGCTGGCGAGCGTGCCCTGTAATGCTTCAAGTTCGGGTAAGCGACGCACCAGTGACTGAAACACTTGTTCCCAGTCATCCTGAGTGAGGAATATGCTCTCAAGGTCCCAGGTATAATCCTTAGGGACATCGCTGCGCTTTGTCAATGTCACCAACGTAATATCTCCTTAGACAATAGAATAACGCCAGGCTCTAACCTTTTATAGCGTTCTGTAGTGTTTAGAGCAAATGGAGCTTTTGGCCAGCACCCTTGCTGCACAGAAGAGGATTAATGCGCGAGCTGCTAATCCTGGCTTTATTGTATCACGATTTCGGGTAAAAGCTACACATCTTTTTCGAGCAATAAGTCCTCGCGGTGTCCCCATTTATCGAGAAAGCGGTAAAAATTTCTCCTCGTCAGGCGAGTGCGCTCGGCATCTGAAAGGATGGCATCGATGGCCTGCGGGTGGCTTTGCGCGGGTAAGTCGGGGGTAACGACGGCGTTTTTGCCACAATCTCGCACAGCGAAGTTGAAATCAATATCCATGTAATAGGGAAAACGAAAACGCTCGTCAAAAAGTCCCACCCGCTTGAGCAGGTTTCTTCTAAACGCCATGCACGAGCCGGCGATAGCCTCGACTTCGTGTTCGCTGCTTTCCTCAAAGTGGCGCATATCCTCTGATAGCAGACCGCGTAGTCCTGTAACGCCCACGTTGCGATCAGATAGCGTCTCAGCGAGCGGCGTGAAGACATCACCGGTCAGTTCCATATGGCTTTCGAGCATCAAAATGTACTGGCCCTGGCTGCGTTTCAGCCCAATGTTACGAGCCTCGGCCTCACCGATTGAACGCGCGGTGTGAACGATATGCAGGCGCGGGTCATCTTGACGGCTGGCGTTGGCCCAGGCATACAATTCATCCTGCGACCCATTATCCACCAGCACTATTTCGATGCTCTGCCCACCGGCAAAACGCGTGACGCTTTCAAGGCAGCGCCGGGTAGCTTCGAAGCTGTTTTTTGCCAGCACGTTGACCGAGAATGTGCAGCTATCCGCTTGATCCAGCAACGATGGGATGTGACGCGAAGTATGATAAACCGTTCCATCAACCTCGACGCCGGGTAGCACAACCAGGTGCGCGCCGTGCGGGTTATCCTTGATACCGTAGCCTGCCTCTTCTATCTGCCGTTTGAGGTCATCCGCCTTGTCATATTTCCCTTTCCTGCGCAATTCATCACGTTCATGTGAGAGCGCCAGTATATCGGCTGGTATCGCGGTGCGAGATGGTTGTACTGTCATTGCTCTATCCTTCTTCCTGACGGATTACGCTATCCACTTTTTATAATTCCAATGAAAGAAGCCCCCTACTTACCAGCCCAGGGCCAGGCCATCACAGCGCGGGTCGGCTGCTCCCTCGAAGAGACGCGGCGCTTGATGGACGCGGATGGCCTGGGCATGACCCATACCGTCGCCCCACGACTCTTCAAACTGGATGCGATGACCGAGCATCTCCAATAGCAGAGGCGCCCCGTTGCCAAAACGTTTCTCCAGCATCACCACTTCAGCAATATCGCGGTCTGTCAGTTCGTCGATGCCGCGTTGCCCTGAAATATGATCATTGGGCCGCGAGGGTGGGTATATTCTCATACGCCCGCTGCGCCAGCGTGGCGCGGTTATGGCCTGCTGCGGGTTCATACCAAAATCGAGCATGGCCGTCAGCAATTGTACATGGATTTGCGGCTGCGCGTCTCCACCCATTGTTCCCAGCGCCATATATGGTTGCCCATCGCGCAATACCATGGCGGGTGTCAGCGTGTGCATGGTGCGTTTCCCCGGCTGTAAGTAATTGACGTGGCGCGCATCGAGCGAGAAGTACGAGCCACGATTATGCAGCAACACGCCCGTATCGCCGCCAACCACGCCGCTGCCAAAGCCCATGTAGAGGCTCTGTATCAACGAGACGACGTTGCCCTCGTTATCGGCGACGCACAGGTACATGGTATCGCCTTCTTTTTCCAGTCCAGATGCGATACTCGCCGAAGCCTTGCGCGGATTGATGCGCTTGCGCTGTTCTTCCGCGTAGGATTTGCTGAGCAAGCGCTCCACAGGCACATCCACGAAGGCGGGATCGGAGACGTATTGATCTCTATCGGCAAAGGCCAGTTTCTTGGCTTCGAGCAAGATATGCAGGTATTCAGCTGATGCATAGCCAAGCGATTTGAGATCATAGCCCTCGATGATATTGAGCATTTCAAGCGCGGTAATGCCCTGCGTGTTGGGCGGAAACTCGTAGACATCATAACCGCGATAGCCGGTCGAAATCGGTTCTACCCAGTCGGAATGATGCTGCTGCATATCCTCCATACTCAAGACGCCGCCGATGCTCTGGATGTAATCGGTGATACTCTGGCCCAACGGACCATTATAAAAGGCGTCTCGACCCTCTTTGGCCAGCAAACGATAGGTGCGCGCCAGTTGTGGTTGGCGAAGTATTTCCCCGCTGCGCGCTGGCCGCTTTTCAGAGAGGAAGATACTCGCGCTGCTGTCCCACCGCTTGAGCAGTAGTTCAGCTTTTGCCAGCCAGCCACTTAATTTCGCAGTGACCGGTACGCCTTCTTCCGCGTACTCGATAGCTGGAGCAAATATCGTTTCAGCCGGAAGCGATCCGAAACGTCCCAGTGCCTGGAACCAGCCGTCAACGGCTCCTGGCACATTAATGGAGAGCGGACCACGCTCCGGGATGCTTTGCATGCCTTTAGCGGCGAAGTACTCTGGCCGCATGCCCCGCGTGGCGCGACCGCTGCCATTCAGCGCGTACAATCGCTGCGATTTGGCGTGCCAGATGAGCATGAAGATATCACCACCGGCGGAACAGGTGGAGGGATAGGCCACCGTCATCGTCGCATTGGCAGCAATCGCCGCGTCTATCGCGTTTCCTCCCTGCGTGAGTATGCGCAAGCCTGCCCGGGTCGCAAGATAATTGGCACAGGCAACCATACCATGAGAGGCATATACTGGTTGTTCGGAGAGCATAGCGGGAGACTCCGTTTCCTTTTTGTCTGGAGGGAACCGACCATCTATTCGTTGTGCATTACAAAGTATTATAGCACGTATCAATGAGACGTACAGGGTAGTTTCCCAGGGCGACCACCAGTTTCCCAGGGCGACCCTCGCGGTCGCCCTGGAGTTTTTATGGCTTTTTGAGCTGGCTTTCAGCTACCTCTTTTACGCGCTGCACAGCGTCTTTGTGACAGATGAGGGTTTTATCTTCCATCTCGACCACAATCACATCTTCCAGGCCAATAGTGAAGACCTGGCGGTTGGTATTGTTGTAGACAAATGTGTTCTGACATCCCAGCGCGCTATGATGTCCGACCGAGCGCACGCCTTCGCTATCGGAGTCGAATAGCGAGGCGTATTGCTCCCAGTTGCCCACGTCGTTCCAATCGATATCGACCGGAATCACGACGAGGTTGCTGGTTTTCTCCAACACGCCATAATCAATCGAGATACTTTGCAGCGTCGGCCAGAGTTCATCGAGGACAGGACGCGCCTGCGCGGTTCCCATCGCATGCACAATCGTCTCAATTTTACGCGTCAGTTCGGGCAGATGCTGGCGCAATTCGGCCAGAATAGTTTCCACCTTCCAGATAAACATGCCGCTGTTCCAGACGTAATGCCCGTCCTGGAGATAGCTTTTCGCGGTAGCGATGTCGGGTTTTTCCACGAATCGCTCGGCACGAAAAGCATGATGGTCGAAGCCCTCAGCCAGTGGGTCGGCGTAGCGAATGTAGCCGAAGCCTGTTTCGGGCGCGGTCGGCTTGATGCCCAGCGTTACCAGGTAGCCCTGCTCCGCCAGACTGGAGGCCAGGCGCAATGCCTGGTTGAACGTCTCGACCTTGCGAATCACGTGGTCAGCCGTCACCACCATCATGACCGCCTGCGCGTCTTCGCGCGCGATGGTTGTGGCGGCCCAGGCAATGGCGGCTGACGTATTGCGACCCATCGGTTCGCCCAGAATGTGCGACACCGGCAACGACGGCAGGTGCTCATGCACCAGCTCGGCCATAGCGCGACCAGTCACTACCCACGAATGCGCGGGAGACACCAGCGGCTCTATGCGCGCCAGCGATTCCTGGATCAAGCTGCGCCCATTGGGAAGCGGCAAAAACTGTTTCGGGAAGGAAGGCGTGCTAAGAGGCCAGAGGCGCGTGCCACTGCCACCCGCGAGGATAACTGCGTTGAGATGTTCCATCTATTTCTCGAAACCTCACTATCATCTTATTTTCATGAACGTGGTTTATTCTGATAAAGGGATTGTATAGGGCTTCGCTCTCCGTGTCAATTACTTTATGCTATAGTCAACAAAGATTTCCTGGACATTTGAAGAGTATAAGATCGCGAATGCATAAGCCCCTGCACCGGAGGGCTTGCCTGGACGTACACAAAACGCTACAATGCAGCAGATAGAGCAACACACATCGATTGTGGTTGGGTTATAGAATGGTTTTTCAAAAAAGTATGCAAGAGTATACAGGGGACAGGCATGTTTCGTAGATTAACGGCAATTGAAATAGCGGAAGGCGCACTGCTGGCCAATATTGGCGTTATTTTTCAACTACTCGCGCTCTATCTGCCCATCGGCAAGTCAATTTTTCAACTGCTTTCGCCTATTGTGTTTGCCATTATCGTTTTGCGCCGCGATTTCTACGTTGGCATCATGAGTCTGTGCGTGGCCCTCTTCACTATCGGCATCATGAGCGGGCCAGGAGCACTGCCCTTCATGTTGCTGGAATGCGGCGCGGGGCTGTTTCTTGGCTTGACGATGAAGCATCGCGCATACCATATCTTCATCATCTTCGTGGGAACGACAAGCGGCGCGCTGGCGCTCTATTTCCTGGTAATTCTCACCGATTTCCTGGCAGGCATCCCGCTTAGCGATCTTATTCGGAGCCTGCACGCGACCTTTACAGCATTCGTCAATTTAGTGGGCGTTGTCGCGGCAAGCGTTGGGCTAGGATACTGGTGGCAACACAACCCGGCTCCAGTAATCAATGCTATCGCGCAAGTGGCCTTCACTTACTGGTGGGCCGCGTATTATATAGTAAACTGGTTATTTCTTTTGCCTGTCGTCATCGTCGTTTACTTTATCACTAATCTGCTTGTTCGTATGCTAGGCTACAAAGTGCGCCCGTTTCCCAGCGGCCTTATCGAGCGTTTTCTCTACTGGATACTGCGCGCAATGACACGGTTCATCCCTGAACAGGGACGGGTGGGCCGGCACTGGCTGACGCGCGCGTTGAAAAAAGAAGTGCGCAGGCTGGGTATCGCGAGGCAAAAATCAGAATAATGGAACAAATACCATTGATCGACTTACAACATATAAGCTACTCCTACGCGGGTCAATCAGGTGAAGGCGCGCCAACGACGCTGGCCTTGAACGACGTGAGCTTACAGGTACAGCAGGGAGAATATCTCGTCTTGCTGGGACATAATGGAAGCGGCAAATCCACGCTGGCACGCCACTGCAACGCGCTGCTGCTTCCAACCGGCGGTCGGGCGTTGATAGCAGGACACGATAGCGCCGAGCGGTTAAACTGGCGTGCTATCCGTGATACGGTCGGCATGATCTTCCAGAATCCAGACAACCAGATCATCGCAACCGTTGTTGAAGATGATGTTGCCTGGGCGCTGACGGTGCGCGGTCTGCCCGCGAATGTGATCGAGGAGCGCGTCACCTGGGCGATGCAGGCTGTGGGCATCGAGCGCCTGCGCGGTCTACCACCCAACAAGCTCTCCGGCGGGCAGAGACAGCGCCTGGCAATCGCGAGCGTGCTCGCGCTGCGCCCGCAGTGCATCATCGCCGATGAAGCCACCGCGCAGCTCGACCCGTTATCGAGACAGGACATCGTGGCGCTGCTGCACCAGTTAAACAGCGACTTTGGCCTGACCATCATCCAGGTAACACATTTACTAGAAGAGGCGGCCCTCGCTCAGCGTATCGTTGTGATGGAACAGGGGAAAATCGTGATGGAAGGGACGCCAGTGCAGGTATTCGCCGACCTGGAACGCCTGCGAGCGTTGAAACTGGCGATTCCAGAACCCATCGCGCTGGCGGCGCGCCTGCGGAACGCGGGTTTCCGCATATCAGAGCAAGCGTTAACGGTGGAGACTATCGCGCGGGAGTTGTTGAATTGAAAGACCCTATCATCAGCACGCGAGATCTCACCTATATCTATCAGGCTAAAAATGCCGGGCCGCTGCAAAAAATCGCGCTCGCAGACATCACCCTGCAAATCGAACGCGGCTCATGCGTCGCCATCATCGGTGTGACCGGCTCAGGTAAATCGACGCTGGTACAGCACTTCAACGGGCTGTTGCACCCCACTGCGGGCAGCGTCATCGTCGATGGGATAGAGGTTGGCAGCAAAGGAGTTGATAGCATTGCCCTGCGGCGGCGCGCCGGCATGCTCTTTCAGTTTCCAGAAGCGCAGTTGTTCGAGCGTACCGTCTACGCGGATGTAGCCTTCGGGCCGAAACGTATGAAACTCAGACGCAAAGAAATACGCTCGCGTGTGCTGCGCGCTCTTGACGCGGTGGGTTTGCCCCACGCGGAGTTCGCGAGGCGCAACCCTTTTGAGTTGAGCGGCGGGCAGAAAAGGCGCGCAGCCCTGGCGGGCGTACTGGCAATGTCGCCATCAATCTTGATCCTCGATGAGCCTACAGTTGGACTGGACGCCGATGGACGCGAAGAATTTTACACCTACCTCAAACGCATCAAAGAGACACAGGGTGTGACGGTTGTGCTGGTGTCTCATGACATGGCCGAGGTTGCAACGCTGGCTGACTGGCTCTTCGTCCTCCACAACGGGCGACTGGTGATGCAAGGCGAGCCGCGCAGCGTCTTCGCGCAGGGTGAGACACTGCGGACATGGGGGCTGGCAGCGCCGCCGCTCAACGAATTGCTCGCGCTCTTGCGCAAAGGCGGTATAACGCTTCCAGATGAGATATACACGCTCGAAGATGCTTTTGACTCGCTCCTGCAAAGCCGTAAATTATCAGGGAGAGGCTAGGCTCGCATGTTTCAGAACATTCCATTAGGCACGTATTTTCCGGGGGAGAGCCTGCTGCATCGCCTGCGCGCCAGGACAAAATTACTGCTCATGCTCTGGTTGACCATCTTTTTCACCATTGCCAACCAGAATTTCTGGGATTTCACGCCCTATATCGTGGTGTTGCTCCTGCTGCTGACAGGTATCGCGCTCTCTGGCATCTCTCCCGGCGTCATCTGGAGACGCATGCGCTGGTTAGTCCTGCTGGCTTTGATAGGGATACTGCCCAACATGCTCTTTTTCAGCGCGTCGGGTATGACCGTCTTGCGCACCATCGGTCCCTGGCCCATACAATATGGGCTACTGCGCGGCATAATCACCGCGTATAGCATTGGGCTTGTACTTTTCATCCTGCTATGCATGCTGCCTCTGCCACAGGTACGCGCGATGAAATACAATCGCTGGTTCAAACGCGTCAGGGCGCTGCTGATCGTGTTGACATTGGGGCTGGTGATTTTGCTGTGGGTCACGCGCAACAACGCGCCAGGTGCCGCGCTGCCAATCGGGCCAATTGTGATTACCTATGACGGCATCTGGGTGGAAGTCACCGTTTTCGTCGTCTTCCTCACACTGTTTGCCTGTTCGCTGCTGCTGACTATGACGACCAGTCCGATTGCCCTGATCGAGGGCCTGACACGCCTGTTGACACCTCTGCGCTGGCTGCGCCTGCCGGTCGATGATTTCGCGCTGATGGTACTGATCGCGCTGCGTTTCATGCCGACGCTGCTGGAAGAAGTCGAATTGCTGGTCAAAGCGCAGAGCGCGCGCGGCGCGGATTATACGCATGGCAGCATGCGCGAGCGCCTGCAAAGCCTCATCGCGCTTTTTGTTCCATTCATCCACAGCACACTGCGCCGCGCTTCCGATCTCTCCATCGCCCTGGAAGCACGTGGCTACGAGGTGCAGGGACGACAAACGATATTGCATGACAGGCATTTGCGCGTGGCCGACTACCTGGTAATGGTAACAGTTGCTGTTCTCACTATCGCAGTGTTGATTATCTAATTGCAGGCGAATTTTCATAAAAATTGCATATTCCCAAAAAATAGTGTATAATTAAAGAGTCTTCTACTTCTTCTCATGTGTCTAATCCCTCATATGAAAAGGTACTCAAAGCCCCTTCCCGTCACCGAAGCGTGATCTCCGGGATGGTTTTGTTCACTGATTTGCTTTTTGTCCTACATCAAAAGCCTTCCCAATGGGGATGGCAAAGTTGATCGCAATCGAAAAGGCATGTTTGTCACCTGCCAGAACGTCTCTGATGGGTGGTGGAGTAGTGAGAAGTGTTTCTGAATGCAAACAAATGAAGAGTAACGCTTAAGCTGAACTTCTTAGTGGGCATTTGTAAAAGTGGCAAAAAAACCTGGAATGAAGGAAGTGAACACCATGGCAAGTCAGAAAGAACTTGATCTTCTCGCAACAGGGTATATTCTCTGGAATAAGTGGCGGCGTGATTTTGCCGAGGTACAGGCATTGGAGCCGGACCTCCATGAAGCCGATCTGCGCGCGGTTGATCTGCAAGGCGTTGATCTGCACGGATCGGACCTCACCGAGGCCAACCTGCAGGGAACAGACCTGCGCAAAGTAGACCTGCGCGAAGCCGATCTGCGAAATGCCAATCTAAGGAATGCTAACCTGAGCGATGCCAATTTATCAAAGGCGCGCATGCGCCATGCCGATTTACGCGGAGCCAACCTTGCGGGAGCGAATCTGAGGGAGGCTGATCTGAGCAAAGCCGATATGCGGGGAGCAAACCTGGATGGCGCAGACCTCAGCAAGGCCGATTTGCATGATACCATGCGTTCTGAACCTGTTATCCCCGAGGTTGTTATCAAAGTATGAATGCTACCTCAGCCGAAAGTGAGTGAACTACGAACAAGCAAATAAGAAACAACAGAACCAGTACACAGGGCAATGTTGGAGGTACCAGGATGATGCAAGACCGCTACTATGTCCAGGGTCTCACCGGGCAGATTTTTCTGGTGAGGGAGCGCCTGTCTGCTGATGTCGAGCCAGGACCTGATGATCGTATTGTGAGATCGTTTGATATGCGTCACGACGCATACATGTTTGCCGAAAGCATAAACGACAAACAGAGGAAGCTCGATGAAACATACGGTCACTGGATACAGCAGGCAATCTAAGGAAGGCGGACGGTGTATGGAAACCAATGCAGATGGAACCTACTTTCAGGAGGGCGACACAGTACGTGTCAAACGCACTGGCGAGCAAGGAAAAATCAATGCAGTTGATGGGGGAGTCGTCTATGTGCGCATAGATGGAACCAACGAGACGCGGCTTTTTTCAGCGTATATTGACGAGGATGCCTATATTGAGTTTGTTCCACCCGCAGCCAGGCAAACAGTGTGACGGCATCTTGCAATAGCCATAATGGGACGGGAAGGAAAAAGGGGTACAAAGGGGTAGGTAGGGTGAATCCATACGTTGTCAGAATTACGCAAGTATGATATGCTTGACAGGCAATCAAGAGAAATCCTGACAATTGAGTGAGAAATTGGGTAACGAAGGACAGCAACCGCCCCTGCCACCGCAGGGATCACCAGCGCAACAACAACCGCCCTATTATGGCTGGCAGTACGACCAGGATCAACCCGATCCTGCGGCGCAGTATGTACCTGCCAACCCCCAGCTCAATAATGGGCAACCAGCAGGGCCAGTAGGGCAGCAACCGCCTTCTTCTTACCCACCACCAGGGTACCGCCAGAATGTGCCTGCTCAGCCCTTACCGGCGCGCTACCAGCAACCTGTGCAGGATATGGGAACGACGCTGGGGTATAGCCAGGGTATGGAGTACCAGTACTTCAACGCGCCGCAGCCGTCTCAACCCCTGCCACAACTACGCCAGTTGCGCTTACAGCAGTTGCGCGAGGACCGCATGCGCCGCCAGCAACGTCGCATGGGCACCAACAACCTGACCGGCTTGCTGCAACGCAAAGGCAAAGCGCCCGCCAACTTTGTTGCGCCACCCATTGAGATGTCACCTTCGCTGATCAGGCCCCCGACCGAGGCACCAGCCAGGCAATCGCCCAGGCTGCCACCTATTTTGCAGCACAGCCCCGCCGCTTTACCATCGCGCGGGGAGAACGGACTCCAACCAGCAGGGCAGCCATCGCAGGATACAGGTATGATTCAGAAGGCACGCATCGGCAGGGCTTCGATGATCCTCTCGAGCGCGTTCATCGCCAGCCGCATCCTCGGCCTGCTGCGCACGAGCATGTTTGCCTATGTATTTGGCGCGGGCGTCGCTTCTGACGCTTTCTTACAAGCATTTCTCGTGCCTGACCTGATCTTTAACATCGTGGCCGGGGGCGCGCTCAGTTCGGCTTTTATCCCTGTCTTCACTCAATACATGATTGGCGATCGCGATGAAAGGTCAGCCTGGCATATCGCCAGTTCCGCCTTAAACCTGGCAATCGCCATCATGATGTTTCTGGCATTACTGGCAATTATTTTCGCGCCCTGGCTTGTGCCGCTGTATAATCCCGGCGTCCCTCAGAGTGAACTCGGAATGATCATCTCGCTCTCACGCATTATGTTCCTGCAATCCATCCTGCTTGGGGGCGGCGTGATTGTCACATCCATACTGAACGCAAGGCAGAATTTTATGCAGCCAGCCATTGGCACTGTGTTGTATAACGTTGGTCTAATCGCCGGTCTCATTCCCGGTTTCTTTATCATGTCTCATATCAACATCGCGCATTTGACCGCGGCACAGACCGCGGCCACCTTGCTGACCCACCAGACCAGGGCCATCTATTTCGCGACCTGGGGCGTGGTGATTGGCGCGTTGTTACAGGTGGGCGCGCAAATTCCCGGTATCCTCAAAGTTGGCATGCGCTATGAGTTCTCGTTCGACTACCACCACCCTGGCGTAATACAGATTGGCCGCCAGATGGTGCCACGCGTCGTCAATGCCGCCATGCTCTACTTTTCGACGTTCGTTGATCGCGGCTTGATTTTGTTGATTGTCGCCAGCCTGGCTCTTACTACTTCCAGCGGATACATCACCCAGTATTACCAGGCGCTGCAACTTGTCTTGCTGCCTCTCGGTATTTTTGGAATGGCTATCTCCACCGCGGCTTTCCCAACACTGGCCGAAAATGTGACCAGGGGACGCATGGACAGAGTACGCTCCATCATCCAGGACACCTTGCGCAGCATTCTTTTCATGTCCATTCCTTCGAGTATAGGGCTGATCGTGCTGGGCCTACCTATCATCCAGGTACTCCTGCAACATGGCGAATACACGTTGAGCAGCGCCGAGAGTACAGCCATTCCGCTGGCATTTTTCGCTTTTGGACTGACGGGCCTGTCCTGTGTCGAAATATTGACGCGCTCGTTCTACGCCATGCGCGACAGCAAAACGCCTGTCACGATAAGCATCGCCCAGTTCATTTTAAAGATCGCTTTAAGCATCCTCTTTATTCAAGTGATACGGAATATCTCGTGGGGACTCGGCGCGCTGGCGCTTTCAACATCAATTGCAGGTCTACTCGAAGCATTTGTTTTGCTGTGGATTCTTCAACAGCGCATCGGGGAACTGGGATTGCGCGAACTGGCGATGTTTACGGGAAAAGTGCTTCTGGCGTCACTGGTAATGGGCGCGGTTCTGCTGATTATTCGCTTCATTCTTGACCATACGCTGGTCACAACAAATCCAGGGCAAACGCTGGGAGGCGGTGGCACAGTCATAGCCGTAATCAAGCTGTTGATCGAACTGGGTGTCGGCCTGTTCATCTATATCCGTGCCACTCGCTTACTCGGCATCGAGGAGTTCTGGAACCAGGGACCGATCAAGCGCGTGCTTGAACGTCTCAAGCTCTCCTGGATTTGACTGCACTCAGGATTTCAACTATACACCGGTCATGTCAGGCACTTTGAATATCATGCGCACCGAGCCGAAATGCACCACATCACCATGCCGCAATAATTCCGCTTTTAATGGCATGAGCGTTCGCTCGTTCAGGCACGTTTTGTTGCGACTCTTCAAATCCTCGATGGTGAAAAAGGTTTTCTCATAGCGAATGCGCGCGTGCTGGCGCGAAACCGTCATCGTCGTGTCAACCGAACTCAGATCGACTTCAGGGGTCAGACCACGTTTGGGGTCCAGGCGCCCAACTACGATATAGTTACTTTTGATGGCAAAGCGCCGGGTCGCCCCACCCTCCGGCTCAAAGTACAGGTAGGCCAGCGCATGCTCTTCCTGGGTAGCGGAAGCCTTGTCATCCGCTGCCAGGCGCGTAATGGTGCTGTCGTTCTCGATAAGCGTATCGCTCAGCGATGCATCTTCAGGGATGGGTGAGACAGAGGACATCTCCGAGGTCTGGACAGCAACCTTGATGGCGGGCAGCGAGCCGGGAGTCGGCGTTAAAGAGGCGCTGTCCTGCTGAGCAAGCGGATTGGAAAGGGTCTGGGCCTCTAACGCCTGCAAGAGAGAAACGGCGTTGGGGAAGCGTTGAGCAGGGTTTTTCGCCAGGGCGCGATCAACCAGTTCTTGCAGCATACGAGGTGTTTCTGGGTTGAATTGGGCCATCGGCGGAACAGGACTGGCAACCTGCATCATCTCTGTCTCAGCGGGTGTGCGTCCCACGAAGGGCAGTCGCCCGGTGACGGTTTCATAGATCAGCAGCCCAAGCTGGTAGACATCACTCCACATACCAATTTGGCCGTGTTGAATGCTTTCGGGCGCGGCATAACGAGGATCGAGATAGCCAATATCGTCTCCTCGCTGGCTGTGCATATAGCCCAGTTGTTTGAGCATCAGGCGCAGGCCGATATCATCAAGTTGGGCGCGCACACCTGTCCCCACGTTATCGATTGTTACCAGTTGAGGGCGCATATCAACATCAACGATGCCTTGCGCCTGAATCGCGGCCAGCCCGCGCGCCAACTGCCGCGCCAGGCCGAGCGCGCGCTGTATGTCGATATTTTCGGTATCCAGCACCTGGCGCAGGTTAATCCCACGCGGCGGATCGGTAGCTATGTAGGCGCGTGTGCCAGCAATACCCCAGTCATACACGTGCATAGCATGTGGCGATTGCACGTTACGACGCTTCTCCAATGGCTGCAACAGGCCTTGAACGGACTCTTCGTCCAGAGTGGAAGGCAGCTCGATCACATACAATCCCACCACATCGCTGCTATTGCGATTGTAGGCAGAATAAATCGTCAACAATGGGCCAGATGTGATCACCTGGCCGATCTGGTAAAGCCCGCCAATCACGCGGGGATTGCGCTGCACCATACCTGCCTCCCAGTACACCTAAATCGCCATGTTCAGTTGTATAACCCCTGCTTCACATAGTCTATTATAGCCTGCCAGTCATTGTTCCTGGGGGCAAGAATATACTGGCCATCTGCAGACGAATCTACCAGCACATTATTATTGGTCAGGCCAAGTTTATGCGCGTTGGCCAAATCCATCTTGAGGGCAAACGACGCGAGGTCAGCCAGCGAAAGATTGGAATAGAGGGTTCCTTTCAAAGCGTCGAGCGCGCCGTAGATGCTGGGCCAGGTGCGCCAATTCTTCAATTTGGAGAGCGCGGCCTGCATAATCAATTGCTGACGCCGCGAACGCGCGAAATCGGTACCTTCAGCGGGGTTATCGGTGACATAGCGCGCGCGCGCATACACAATGGCAGTCGCACCGTTCATGTGCTGCATGCCCTTCGCGAAATGCACCGTAATCCAGCTGGCATTGACGCTCGGATCGTCATTTTTAGGATAATTAGCGGTAAACGCATCAGGCACATTCACATCAACGCCGCCAATAGAATCGATAAACTGGCGGAATCCGGCAAAATTGATGCTCATCCAGTACTGGATGTTCAGCCCTGTCACCAGCGACACCTTCTGCGCGATGGCATTGCCGCCCGCGACGGGGTTCGCATTGCTATTCGAGGCCAGGGTATAGATGGCATTGATCTTGGTGTAATTGCCTGAATTGGCGGGATACTGCACCCACAGATCGCGCGGCACAGAGAGCAGGGTGGTATGATGGGTGCTGGGAATAATGCTCATCACTACTAACGAATCGGTCAGATACGCGCCATCGTGACCGGCTCCGCCATAACCCATCAGGAGAATATTGACGCGATCACCTGTGTTCATATAATTCGTTTGCGAGCTGAGCGGCGACTGCGTTGAGATGACCGAACCAAAAGCCAGTACCTTCTGTCCCGTCACGACGACCAGCGTACCCAGCACCACCAGCAAAACGATCACGCTCAAACAGCCGATCATGCAACCTTTGCGGCGGCGTAGCGGCCTTGACGGCTTTCCCGGCGGGCTAGAAGCAGGACCGCCAAGCACAAGCGGGGGCTGCGAGGGATAGGACGGCGCGCCCTGCGTACCATACGGCTGCTGCGCGGGTGGTGGTCCCTGCTGCCAGGCAGCGGGACCTGCATTCCTCTGTTGATAATACGCGTTATCTGGTTCTGGCGCAGGCCGGTATGATGGTTGTTGCGGTATAGCTTGAGGGTCCGCAGACAAGGGCACGTATTGATATGGTTTGCGATTAGAGCGTTTTAGAGGATAAGAGGCATCAGAAGACGTGTCTGATTGCTGCGCAGGCCCATTCGATGAAGGATATCTGATCGTTGCCTGGGGATCAGATGGAACTCGCCCGCATCTTCCACAGAATTTCGCGCCTTCTGGTATTTCCGCGCCACAATATTTACAGATACGCATAGTATTTCCCTTCATGAAGTATCATAATCCAATAAACAGAAAATTGGTTTAATAATGGTTATTACATTGTCTCATTATACCCTATCCGTCCGTATTTAGTGAACACCAAAGGGCGTTTTGATGCAAGGCGCAGCGTATCACGCCCCTACATCAAAACGAATCACTGAACCTTAAAGTACCACTTTACTTCTTGTTCCAGTCGAGGATGGCGGAGGAGTCTTTGCCGTGTCTTTGAGCGACGATCTCGGCCATGATTGCCAGGGCAGTTTCTTCAGGATTGTTGGCGCCAATGTTCAGGCCGATTGGTCCGTGAATGCGCTTCAGTTGCTCGCCGGTCAGTCCCTGCTTTTTCAGGCGCTCGTCGCGTTCGAGCTTTGTTTTGCGACTGCCAATCGCGCCGACATAGCCCACCTGGCGCGCCAGCACAACTTTCAGGGTCGGTTCATCAAACTTGGGATCGTGCGTCAATACGGCGACCGAGGTCGATGGATAGAGGTCCATCTTCTCTAATACTTCGTCTGGCCACTCCACGATCAGTTCGTCGGCCTGCGGGAAGCGTTCGCGCGTGGCAAAGGAGGCGCGCGCGTCAATGACAACCACGCGATAATTCAGCGTTTTCGCGAAAATGGTCAGGGGAATGGCGATATGCCCGGCTCCCACGATGATGAGCGTAGGCGGCGGCGGGAAACCCTCGATGAAGACATCAAATGCCAGCGCGCCCGTTTCACTTTCGATGGCATAGGTGAGCACGCGCGCATCGCCCGTCCAGATAGCCTTTTGCGCATCCTCGCTGACCAGCGCATCCAGCGCGGCATTACCCAGCGTGCCACGTACATCTTTGTTGGGATACACCAGCATGTTCGCGCCAACCCGCTCTTCGCCACCAACCACCGTTGCCAGCGCGACGCCTTTTTCCTGCTTTAGCAGGTCCTTGAGTTCTTCATAGAGTTCGTTCATAGTTTCATCCCTCTACAACTAACCAGTAGGAACGCCCATTGTGGGCAATACATTTCACATAAGCGTCCCTGTCCCTACGCTGTGTATTTAATTACCAATCGAGACGTTGGACAAAGACGCGGATGGTGCCACCGCAGGCCAGACCGATTTTCTCGAAGTTCTCTTCTTCGCTGATGCCAAATTCGAGCATCTGCGGCTTGCCGGTTTTGATCACTTCCATAGCGGAATGTACGACTGCAGGTTCGACGCAGCCGCCGCTAACCGAACCTGTCAATTCGCCGCTTTCGCTGACGGCCAGCTTTGCGCCGGGACCGCGGGGCGCGGAGCCAGCCATACTTACCACAGTGGCGATAGCTACCTGTTCGCCGCGTTCGCGCCAGCGTTCTACATCGGGCATAATATCACGCATTTTTTACCTCCATAGCGAACCAGATTACATCGTGCCTTTGCTCCAGGCGGCTACCGCTTTGCGGCGGGTGGCAGTGCTGCGCGAAGGTCTACTATCATCAATGGTGCCCAGCAGATTACCCAGGTTTATCAGGCTATCCAGGTTATGGGCGGGCAAGAAATTATCAATATAGGGCAGGGCGGTCTTCATACCGATGGTCAGAGGACGGTATTCCGGCGAACCTAAAAGCGGGTTCAGCCAGATCAGGCGATGGCAACTGTGCTGCAAACGATCCATTTCGACCTCAAGCACGTTGGCTTCGCCGCGATCCCAGCCATCGCTAATGACCAGCACGACCGCGCCCCTGCCCAGCACGCGCCTGGCCCACTTCTGATTAAAGAAGTGCAGCGCGTCGCCTATGCGCGTGCCGCCTGACCAGTCCTGCACATTCTTGGAGACATCGCGCACAGCATCATCAACATCGCGCTTCTTTAACTGGCGCGTGATACGGGTGAGCCGCGTGCCAAAAACGAAAGCCTCTACATTCAACAAACCATTGGAGATGGTATGAATGAAATGCAGCAGCAGCCGCGAATAGAGACTCATGGAGCCGCTGATGTCGCAGATGATGACGAGCGGGCGCGGCTTGTACTTTGTCTTGCGCCACGTCAGTTCAAGCATTTCCGCGCCATATTTCAGATTGCGGCGCACAATACGCCGCATATCGGGATAGGTGCCACGCCGCGAAGGCGTTTTGCGGCGCGTCGGGCGCGTGCCCAGGCGCCAGCGCATCTCAGCCATGAGCCGTTTGGCTTCCTGCACTTCGTCCCAGGTGAACGACTCGAAATCCTTCTTGCGCAGGGCCTCAAGCGCGCTGTAGGCCAATCCCTGCGGAGTAGCGGTATCGTCATCGTCAGGGTCATCGGCCTTTTCGTCTTCTCTCCTGCGGCGCTCGCTCTCGCGCATCTCAGGGCGCAGGTCTTTACGCTGTTCCTGCGGTGAATTGAGATGCTCCGCCAGGCGCTTGCGCTCCGATGGTGGCAGGCGCATGTGCTTCTCGTCGCGTTTGGCAGCGCCGGGTATTTCAGCCTTCTTTTTGCCCTGCTGATCGCGCATGAACCAGTAGTACAGGTACATCTGGTCGAAGATAGCTTCTTGCTCGTGTTTTGCCAGCAAGGAACATTTGAGCGTGTTGTAGAAATCATCTTTATTAGTTATGTCAACATAGTTCAGGGTTTCGACAAGTTCAAGCATCTTGCGCGGACCTACGTCGATGCCAACCTCCCACAGAATACGCCCAAATTCCGTGAGACGGTAAAGAAATCGCTCCCCACGCTCAATTTCCTGTGCATTGAGTGGCTCCAGCGCGAAGTAATCGCCATGTTCCTGTGGCTGCGTCATCATCAGGATACTCCTGTGGCCTTTTTGATCATGCGCGTAAATTCGCTGCCACCAACTTTGAGCACATCATCCTGGTATTTAAGCAGCGCGCCCAGCGTATCGCGCACAGGCCCCTCGACGAGTTCCATCTGATCGAGCGCCAGTAGCGAGCTGAGCCAATCGAGCGTCTCTGCAATGCCGGGAACCTTAAAGAGGTCGGCGCTGCGCAGTTCGCGCACAAAGGCACACACCTGGCGGGCAAGGCGATCAGGCACATCGGGCATACGCGCCTTCACGATCTGATATTCCTTTTCCAGCGTAGGAAAATCGATCCAGAAGTAGAGGCAGCGCCGCCGCAGCGCGTCGTGAATTTCGCGCGTGCGGTTCGACGTGATGATCACGATGGGTGTCTGGACGGCCTGAATAGTGCCAATTTCGGGAATGGTGATCTGGAAATCTGACAGCAATTCGAGCAGGTAGGCTTCAAATTCTTCATCGCTGCGATCAAGCTCGTCGATCAGCAGGACGGGTGCCTGGGTGTTAGTCGGGTCGATAGCCTGCAAAAGCGGGCGCTGGATCATGAAGTCGGGGCCGAAAATCTCTTTAAGTTCTTCCTGGCGACTCTCGCCGCCCGCTTCCATCAGGCGGATATGCAACATCTGGCGCGTATAGTTCCACTCGTACACGGCAGTATTGACATCGATGCCTTCGTAGCACTGCAAGCGGATTAAGCGCGTGTTGAGCATAGCGGCCAGCACTTTAGCGATTTCGGTCTTACCTACTCCTGGTTCACCTTCCAGCAAAAGCGGCTTGCGCCTTTTAAGAGCCAGAAACACCGTCGTTGCCAGGCTCCGATCGGCGATATAGTTCTGGGCAAACATCGCCCGTTGCACGTCTTCTATGGTATTTAATGCATCCTGGTCCAACGATGGCCTCCAATGAAAAAACTAGCGCCTTCCAGCACAATAAAGTTAGGTACTTATATTCTATGCTATTAAGAGGGAAGTTAGCAACCTACTTTTGTGCTTTATTTTGCTTTCGTTGGTTGGCTCTTTGATTAGCAATGTGAAAAGCCTCGGTGTGCTGCCGTTGGTGACGCTGGTGGAAGAGGCGGCGAGGGCTTCTGAATAGATAAATGTTGTATAATCTCCAACATCAAAACGATTGAGATACTTACAAGTTCGCTTCTATTTTTTTGAGTGGAGAACATAAAGCATGACCATCGACATCAAACACGGCTCCCCGCAGTTTCCGAGTGTCTCAAGCAGTATCACGTCGTCCACGCGGGATGAAATGGACGCGGCTTTGCGTGAGCTGCGCGCGCACAAAGACGCCTGGGTCGCGCTCACGGCAAGCAAGCGCGTCGTCATCGTGGACAGGCTGATACGAGATTTCGCCTCGATTGCGCCGCGCTGGGTCGATGCCTGTGTCAAAGCGAAGGGCATTCCCGCCGGCGCGCCTGCCGTAGCCGAAGAATGGGGCGCGGGTGCCTGGCCTGTCATGAAGAACCTGCGCCAGTTGCGCAAGGCGCTTGGCGAAATCGCCGAGCTAGGATATCCCAGGATTCCGGGGCCGGTTAGCACGCGGCCCGATGGACAGGTGGTGGCGCAGGTTTTCCCGCTCACTTCCTATGATCGCATCTTCTTTATGGGCGTGACCGCCGAGTTGTGGATGGAGCCTGGAGTGACTGCCGAAACGCTGAAGCAGACACAGGCCGAAATCTACCACGATAGCAATCATAGTAGTAAGGTGGCGCTGGTACTGGGCGCGGGCAACGTGTCGAGCATCGGGCCACTGGATATTCTCTACAAGCTCTTCGAAGAAGACCAGGTGGTGATTCTCAAGATGAACCCGGTCAACGCCTATCTCGGACCGCTCATCAACGAATGTTTTCGGGCGCTGGTCGAACCGGGTTTCTTGCGCGTGGTGTACGGCGGCGCGTCCGAGGGCGCGTACCTGTGCAATTCCGAACTGGTGGACGATATACATGTCACCGGCTCTGATAAGACCTTCGATGCCATCGTGTTTGGCACGGGAGCGGAGGGAGCCGCGCGCAAAGCCAGCCAACAGCCTCTGCTGACCAAACGTATTACGGGCGAACTGGGCAATGTCAGCCCGGTCATCGTCGTGCCAGGCCCCTGGAGCGATGGCGACCTGGCCTACCAGGCCGAACACCTGGTAACGATGCTGACCAATAATGCAGGTTTCAACTGTAACGCTACGCGCGTGATCATCACGCATAGCGGCTGGCAGCAGCGCGACAAACTGTTACAACACGTGCGCGAGGTTTTGCAAAAGGTGCCTCCGCGCAATGCCTACTATCCAGGTGCGCAAGAACGCCAGCGCGCCTTCGTCGCCGAGCACGCAGAGGCCGAACAATTTGGCACAGCCACTTCAGAACAGCTTCCCTGGACACTGATTCCTGGCGTTGACCCGCAAAACGAAGGTGACATCTGCTTCACCACTGAGGCTTTCTGCGGCCTCTTCGCCGAAACTCCACTCGACGCGGGAAGCGTGTCCGAGTATATTGATCGCGCCGTGGCTTTCTGCAACGACGAGTTGTGGGGAACACTGAACGCGACCATTCTGGTTCACCCGGCTTCGCTCAAAGACCCACAGGTGAAGGATGCTCTTGATCGCGCTGTGGCTAAGCTGCGTTACGGCACCATCGGCGTCAATTACTGGGCAGGCACGGGCTTTGCCATTGGCGTGACCACCTGGGGCGCGTACCCCGATCACCCGCTCCACGATATCCAGTCCGGTACAGGCCTCGTGCATAATACACTGATGTTCGCGCATTCCCAGAAATCGGTGCTGCGCGCTCCGTTCCGTTCTACTCCCAAACCGAGCTGGTTCGTCACACAGGGGAAAGTCGGGCGCAAAGTCTTCCCAAAAATTGTGGCTTTCGATGCAGCGCCCTCTCCCTGGAAGGTGCCTGGCATCCTGTGGACGGCTATTACGGGATAAACATTCCAGGGCGACCGCAAGGGTAGGGGCGTTTCCTTCCTGCCCTTGCGGTCGCCCTACTTCACACTTGCAAACTCGCGGATGCGCGTGGCTGCTTCGTCGCGTGAAATCTTTCCGGCCAGCAGTTCGTCAAGCACATTCTCAATGGTGAGAGGCGCGTTTGTCATCGTGGGTGCTGGCGAAACTTGCCCCGCGGCAGGCTCTATGACAGGCGGCATCGCACTAACTTCCTGCGCTGCTGCGGCAGGCGGAGTGCTTTTCGCGGCGCGCTTGCCCAGCCCGGCGAAAAGCTTTTCGCGGTTCGCCAGCCAGAGGTAAATCGCTACGATTAACACGCCCACTACGAATGCCGCCGCACCCGAACGCGCCACGTGCTGCCAGTTATCAAGAGGCGCCCCCAGGCCGGCGGAAATCAGACTGTACAGAGCGAACGCGCCGCCGATAGCTCCAGCCAGAATGCCACCGCCAAGCAGGGCAAAGATGAAACCGCGCCGCGCATCGAGCGCGCCCGCAGCGGCCAGGCGCAAACGGCGATGCAGGTTGATATCGAGCGGGATATAACCCGCGCCTGCGATCAGCAGAGCCACGCTTGTTGCCCACGCTTGCGCGCTCACGGGCAATTCAAACAAATTGAGCAGCAGCAGGGCAACGCCCGTGAAGAAGGCAGCCGCCATCAAAAATGCGATGATGGCTTCCCCAATCAGGAACGACATCTGCCGTGCCAGCGGGTCTTGACGCGCCCCGCTTCTCAGCCACAGCGCGTAGACAGCAGCGATCAACAATCCCAGCAGTATTGAGAGGATAAAGTCGTATGAGTTGAGAAAATCAGAGGGCAAAACCAGGACACCGGCAATCTTCAGGTAAGCCAGTGCAAAGAGCTGGTAGGCGCCGTAAACAACAAAACCCGCGCCATACGCAAAACTGAGGTAGTGCGCGATGCGGCGCAGCAACGACGAACTATCCGAACGCCCGGCAAATCCGTAGAGCAGCCAGAATAGCACGACCCACAACACGGCTACCACGTTGCTCAGTAGATTTTGTCCCTGGCAGACGACAAAACCAGCGCACGGCGTTGTACCTGTACCCTTGCCGCCCAGGACTAGCGCGTCAACTACCTGGTACATGGAGGAATTCCAGAAACCGACCAGCACGTTCAAGAGGATAAATTGCGCGCCATAGAGGTGCAAACGCTGGAAAAACAGAGCTGCGCCTGGGCCGACTTGCGCGCGCCGTCGCTCCAACTCCAGCGTGGCAACCAGGGCTAGCATGACTATAACAATCGCGATAGAGGTACTTAGATCGGAGCTGTTCGAGTACTGCCCAAACTGGCCGATCGTACTCGCGCCGATGCCGATGGCTATAGGCGCTGCTATCAATTCAGTGACGTTCAGGAAAAATGAGCGAATGGCGCTGCTGCCAGCTTCAGGGTCGCCGCGCATGTCGCGGCGGATCAACCAGTAATGCAGACCTCCCAGTAAACCCGCCAGCAGCCACGATACTACAAGGAACACAACGGCCTGCACAAGTTGCTGGCTGCTCGGAGCGCTGGCATAGGAGCCGCGCAGAGGGGTCAAAGAGAGCAATACCGACAAGACCACTCCCAGCCCAACGGCAGCGAAGATGAGCATGGCCACGAAAACGGCATAGAGGTAAAAGCGATAAAGAGTGCGAGCCATAATAAAACCTCCTGTGAAAGCAATATTATTGCGCCTTCACAGGTATATCATACGCTACTTGAACAAGCAAAACATGGGGCAAATGTCACATCTTGCTTACAATTTATCACATGATGAGACAGCCATCCGGCGTTAGCATCCCTTGCAAAAAAAGTTGTTAGCTGGGAAAGATACAAGAGGAAGCCGGAGGTGATGTTGCCCTGCGCTTCAGATCGCAGGTTCAGCCTGAAATGGGTTCGATCGCGATGTAGACTTCATCAACTTTCGCCTTCCGTTGGAGCAGGCGCCAGGCATTTCTAAAGAGAGGGAGCATGAAGCCGTATTTCTTTGCCAGTGCGGTCGAAGCCGCCGTGCTCTCCTCAGACTCCGTCAGAATACGAGCGTTTCCCGCGATCACTGATCCCGTGACTTTGCCGCTGTAGGTACACGGGGCGAGCGTGACTCGCCCGCTTCGGCGAAGGCGTTTGAGCTTGCCTGCGTCCGCGCGTGTTCCGACATAGATCGCCTCAAGACTTTGAGCGAACATCACCGGTGTCGTCACGGCTTGCCCTGTCTTGCGGAACGTCGTCAGAGCGATACATTGCTCTCTCCCCAGATCAGGAAAGGTTGCTTTCTCTAGAGTTGTAGACATAGTTCACCTCCCGTGAGAGTGGTGCCTGCCCCGACTCGACCGTGGAGTCGAAAAGACCATAGCCGCTCTCAATCAGTTCTTTTGGATACCTTCTCCCTATCCAGGAGAAGACCCAGAAGAAAGGGCTAAAGAGAAAGGTCGGCACTCTACACTCCTCCCCTCGTCGTGCTCATCATCCTCTGGTGCAGATCTTTCCAGTATGGAGTGTAATGCATGAACGTTACGAGGACATCACAAAAGTGGACTTCACTCTCACAGAGCCTTCACACATGATCGGGGGTCAGGGGAGGGTGGCGAACTGTGGCTTGCACATCTGCGCAAGCCGCGTCGAGGCTAGGGAAGCTTCGATCTCTCCTGGGTGCTGATCGCGGGTGGTTCACCATCCTGAATACCTGTCCCTCTCTGATCCCGAGCTCAGCAGTTACCGTTTGCACCGCCTGGCCGTTGTAGTTCCATAAGCACCTTTTGGATGGTTCTTTCTGTGGCCTGCCCTTCCACATTGCGTCTTGAGCTTCAAGGGGTGGATTGCGAGGGGCTATTTCTACGAACACGGAGTTCTCACCTATGTCTCTTCTCCAGATCGTCACGCTTCTCTTTGAAGCCCTGCTGGGCCTGTTCAGCGCCTATGTGGCGTACTCGTTGTTCGCCTGGACTCCTGCATCCATAGCTAAGGCGCGCGAAGCGTTGCACTACCCGCGCTGGTACTGGGTCCTGGCTGGCTGCATGGCCACGATTGGGGCCTTTGGCCTGTTGGTGGGCCTGTTCTTCCCCGTCATTGGGGCACTGGCGGCCGCGTGGATGGTCGCCTACTTCGTGGTGGCAACGTTCACGCATCTCCTGCGCAAGGATTTCGCGGGGTTTGCGATGCCCCTCATCTTCCTCCTACTTCCTCTCGGGCTGCTCGTCCTGCGGTGGGCCGAGCTCGCCTCGATTCTAGCGGCTCTTGGCAGGTAGGTGCTGCTTGAGGTAACTCTAGAGCGGTGTTCAAAGCTATTGAGCCTATCGAAAAATTGATCTGGCTCCGTTTCTTGTGGTCAATTCTGTCACATAGCTCAAATACTTGCGTACACCGCTCTAGTGATCAGTCCGCTTAGCTAAGATTAGAGTCCTATTGACTCAATTGTTTCCAGAACCTCTTGAGCATGCTCGGCTGCCTTGACTTTGAGCCAAACTTTACGAACAATCCCATCTTTATCAATGAGAAATGTCTCGCGGTTGACGCCCAGGAATTTCTTGCCGTACAGGTTCTTCTCTTTCCACACGCCATAAAGCTGCGAAACCGTTGTATCTGTATCAGCCAGCAGAGGAAAGGACAAACCGTATTTGTCGGCAAATTTTTGATGCGAAGGAATATCATCGGCGCTCACGCCCAGCACGACAACTCCCCGTTTTTGCATTTCATGATTCGCATCGCGGAACGAGCACGCTTCAGCCACGCAGCCCGGAGTATCGTCTTTGGGATAGAAATAGAGCACGACCGTCTTACCTTTAAGATCGGCCAGATGCACCTCTCCGTTTTTCACAACATCCTCGCTGCCAACCGCGGGCAGCGTAAAATCAGGAGCGGGTTCTTGCTCCTTGATCATCGTATCGCTCATTTGGGTCTCCTCTAAACTATAGTAGATATGACGAGTATGAAGTATTATAAATGCTTATAACAACATCTTCTCTGTCACCTGTAAAAACACACCTATGTTGGAAACTATTCCAATGCTGATTTTCCGAACTCAAATCTGTAATCGCATATCCTCACTGGCATTTCTCAGAATACTTTTCGTTTTTCTCTCAGATAACTTTTTCGGCATAATAATAACAGGTGAGGTCTATGCAAGAACCAATCACAACGTATCTGGAAGAGAGTATTAGTTTGTCCCTTGTACGGCTCTGTAAAGCGCAGCGCCAACAGGGGGAAGTATGGTGTCAGAAAATCGGTCTTCACGCGGGTCAAGATCTTGTCATTTTTCGCTTATTGGAGGAGGATGGCCTCTCGCAGTCTCAGCTCGCCGCTGTGCTTGGCGTCGAGATTGGCACTGTCGCCAAAATGGTCCATCGCATGGAAAAAGAGGGGCTGCTGATCCGTCGTCAGGATGCTGAGGATGCTCGGATCTCGCGGGTGTATCTGACTGAAAAAGGACGGTCTCTAGGCGAGCCAGTTTTGCAAATCTGGAAAGATCTCGATGCTTGCCTCGTGCAGGGGATGAGCCAAGCAGAACAGCTCCTCTTTCGTCGCTTGCTCGTCCAGGCGGCAGCCAATTTCTCGCGCAGCTAGTTTTCTCTGGCAGATGAACACCTATAGAAGCTTTTTCTTCTCTTATTATTATGCCGGCATATCAATAGACCATCTTTGCACAAGCAATGTCTGAAACAAGGCGAAATTGCTCGCAAACGAAAGGAAAGAGATACATGAGTTCCATACGTGCGATCGTCGTTGATCCTGATGTTCCAGGACGGTTTGTCATCAAAGAGGTCGAAGCACCCCAGGCTGGCCCGTCGGAAGCGATTGTTCAGGTGCTCAGGCGGCAACCTTACCGACTGCTGGCCTCACCGCGCTCTGGGCACTTGAGAAAGGAGGGCCGCTCCTGCACAAGCGAATGTTGATAACCGGTTCCACAGGTGAGGTGGGACTCTTCGCGCATCAGCTCGCCAGGCTCGCAACGAGGCGGTAGTACGAGAGGCGGGAGCCGATGAGGTGATCGTGGGGAACGATCTCTCGCCTGCGCGTGCCTATGGCCCTGTTTCAATGATGCACTTGACATATTGTTAGCTAGCTGATAAACTTGTAAGGTGGCTAACAAAATTAAACACCCGAATTATGAATCGGCCGGTGCATGGGCTAAAAGGTATTTTCTTGCAAGCCGTGCTGTGATGGAATCGGTCTTGCGACCCTATGACCTCGGAAACACGCAGTGGTACGTCCTGTACCAGCTAACAAACGGGGGGCCGACGAACCAGCGCGATCTGATGCACATGCTCAAGATCGAACGGGCGACGGTTAGTGGCGTGATTGCGGCACTCGTGCGCAAAGGGCTCATCGAACAGATACCCGACCCCGCCGATCGGCGTCAGAAGGTACTGCAGATCACCACCGCAGGCGCAAACCTATGGGGGTCACTTCCCGATCCAATCGCCATTATTATGACGGTCGCCTTCGACGGAGTCGATGACACGGACATTGCGACAGCAAGCCGAGTTCTTAATGACGCTACGCAACGCCTTATTAATTTTAAAACAGGAGGGAACAAAGTATGACAATTTTAGTAACCGGCGGAACGGGTCTCGTAGGATCGCGAGTCTTGAAGCGACTAGTAGAAGCAGGCATTGATTGTCGTGCACTCGTGCGACCTGGCAAGGAGCTGCCGGCCGGTGTCACGGCAATTGAAGGAGATATCCTCAATCCTGAATCACTAGCGGCTGCCGTTGAAGGCGTATCCGCAATTATTCACCTCGCTGCGGCATTCCGTACGCCCAACGAAGATGAAATATGGAAAGTTAATCTCGAAGGGACTCGCAATCTCATCGCCGCTGTCAAGGATCACTCTCCCGAGGCTCGTTTTATAATGGCAAGCACCTCCAATGTATACGATCCGGACATTTCGCATCCAGGTCGTGAAGACGACCCGGTAACCCCAACACTTGCATATCCCGCCAGTAAGGTTGAAGCAGAGAACGAACTTCGGAAAAGTGGACTAAACTGGAGTGTACTCAGGCTTGCGTTTGTCTATGGCGACGAAGACGGACATCTACAGTCAGCTCCTGGGCTACTCGCGGGCATGAAGTGGCATCCTGCACAGAGGATGAGTTTGATTCACCATCGAGACATCGCAACCGCTGTCGAACTTGCGCTTACTGGCGCAATGGATGGTCACGTCGTCAATATATCCGACGAGGCACCGACCACGGTTTACGAGATTGCCCAAATTGTCGGCGCTACTTACGAGCCATCAGCCGAGCCTCTCACTAACCCATGGAAGCTTCACATGGACGGAACGCTTGCCAGAAGCCTCGGCTTTAAGCCAAAAGTTTCAACCGTATACCAGGCAAGCCGAGAAGACGCGCTGTAATAACAGCGCATCGGCGCTTCCGCTTGTGCGTAGGCATAACACCCGTTTTGTCGCTTTTCCCTAAAATTCTCTGCCCCATTGCATTGCGTCGTAGCCCAAAAAGAAAGTGATGACTTACTTTTAGGCTAGATTCCTATTCCAATTTTCTGTTCCAACCATGGGCAACCCCCAGGCTTTGGTCTCCACAGGAATCTTGTTCTGCACGCACCAAGCATGAAAACCATCGTCAGCCGACACGGTGCGTTCCTTCCCTTCTCGCGTTCATGCTCTCTTCCCATTGAGTATATCCGTTTGCCTTACACATAGCAAGCATTTCTCGCATAATTTTTCATTTTTCTCAGATAACTTTTTTACGAAGCGAAAACGGGAGCGAAAACAACCTCAAAAGCTAGCGTTTCGTGAGAGGAAGGGTAGAAGGAAAAGTTATGCGAGAAAATGAGCCTGTTTTACACGTTCTCTCGGTTTGCGCTAGGGAAATTATTCTTGAGAAAGGGGGAATTTTATCTGAGAAACGTTACTCACATCAGGTCTTCTCAAAAGTTCAGCCAAAAGGACGTGCAAGCAAACCGATATAGCCTTTGTCGAAAAGCTGTTTCATCATGATTGGCTCCTTTCCACAACCAGAGCGATACCTGATGTTCCTCTTGAATGCTTATCCACGCACTTGCTTCGTCGAGCAAATCCATGCCTGTTGCAATGATCTCTTGTGCGATCAGTAGCGCTACTCTGGCCTGTTTGCAGTGGATGGCTCGTTGAAAACGGGTAAAGCGTTGCACCATGCTTGCTTGCATCTCCTGCCACTGTTCCCAGGTAAAGGTGCTAAATGGAGCGTCATAGCCCTGTTCTTCCACGATGCCCAGCATGGCTGCTTTCTCTGTTAGAGCTTCTAGCCTTATTTGTGGCTTGTCCATGTATTCTCCTCTTCAATATGCAACCTTACAAAAAACCGGAACCAATAATTATCAGAAGTGCTGTTCAAATGATATACTGGTAATTACCAAAAGTCAATACCAGACATCGGCGTTGATAATTCTGACTCAATTTTTTGGGTGACACGGTGGTAACTACCAGAGTATGGTAAGATACAGAGCATATGAAGGACTCCAAAGAAACCAAAATTGATGAAGTTGTTAGCGAGCTTGTTCGTAGAATAGAGGCAAGCGAGTATGTGGCAGGCCAGCGTTTACCCGCTGAACGCGAACTCGCCGAAGAACTACATACCAGCCGTGTGACTATTCGCGCTGCTTTGTTGAGACTTCAAGCAGAAAATCTTGTTGATATTGCGCCAAGAAGCGGGGCTTTTGTGCGCTCAAGCAGCGCAAAGGTGGTAATAGGGACATCTACGCTTCCCTCAGTTGCAATCGCGCCTGAATTGAAGCAACATGGCTCGTTTATTCGCGCGATGGAGGCGCAGGGTCGGCAGACGTTTGTTCGCTTCATCGAACCTTCCAGAGTACTACCAGTCGGGGATGCAATCGGTGCAAAGATGGGAACGAATGCTGATACGCTGGTATTAAGACGGTATCGTATACATCTTGTCGAGCGGACACCTTATCGTATCCTGGACAGTTACTATTTAGCTTCTTTGTTAGGAGATTTGCTTGGGAAAGATGAAGGCTATATTCCTCTGTTTAAATGGTTGCGTGAGCATACCGGCTTAAAAGCCAGGCAAGCTCATGAACAGTTGCACAGTCGAATGCCGACTGCGGGTGAAGCGGCGTTGCTGCATATTGCAAGAAACCAGCCGGTGATTGATCTTGATCGTTGGGTATGGGCGGATGATGGGACACTCTTCGAATATACGCATATCATTGCAAATGCTGCGCTCCACGAATTTACGTATTCGTATGAAATAGATGAGGAGGCGAGTAGATAATGATGATTGACGACAAGATGCGCTCCGCGTTAGTACGTGAGGTAGTCCAGCTACTAATCCAGAAGCAACGCATGGCTTTTGCCTCTGATTTTCATGCTTTTGCCGGAGGAAGACAGCTTGTGCTCGCGGGGGTGCCTTTTGAAACCTTCCCAAAGGGGCCAGATACGCGACGGAGCGACGGAGATGTGGTAGCTCATGCTATCGTGATGGCGCTGGCTGCCTGCATGAATAAAGGTGATATCGATGATTGGTTCCCCGATACCGGGGAAGTAGGTGTGAAATCCATCGACTACCTCTCTAGTATGCGTAAACGGCTGATAGAGCCGGAACACTTACTGATCGGCACAGTGGATGTGACTATTCTGTGTGGAGAGCAGCCACGCATGAAAAAGCGCTTGCCGGAGATGCAGCATAACATTGCCGATGGTCTGGGTCTCAATCTCAATCAGGTGCATGTGAAAGTATCCAGCATGGATGGGCAAGATGAGATTGCGCGTTTAGAAGGGATTGAGGCGCGTGTGTTGATCAGTATGTGGGAGGAGCTATAATGTCCAGGGCTATTTAAAAAAGGACTTTCTGAGTATGGAGAATTAGCAGGTAATTCTTCTTGCACTTCTCTGTCACCTGTAAAAACACATCTCTGTTGAGAACTATTCCATTGCAACTTTTTCGACTATTGACAGTAAATCAGAAACAGGCTACCATCAGCCTGCCATGACACAGTACAAATTTAGCACTGCACCACTGGTTTACACTACGCTCATTTATCATCCATTGCTCCCCAGGAAGCCAGGCACACACTAACACCGCGCTAGAGGCATTAGCAGCAGGCCAGTAAGACCTATAGGAAAAGTTGTAGGACTTGAAGCCGGACAAAAAGCCATACGGGAAGAAATGGCAACCAAAGCAGACATTCAAGACGTAGAAGCGAAACTGGCGAAACGAGTCAACAGCCACGAGAAACGGATTGACGATCTCGAAAAAGAAGCTGGCATTCCAAACCCTCACAAGAAATAAACCCCAATTCCAGGAAGATGAGAGTATCAACTCATATCCCTGTCTATCGTGTTCCAATTGCCAGCAAAGATAAAAAGGGATATACTGAGCCTAACCATAAGTTGTACGTTTCTTGAAGTACTTAACAAGAAATCTTATATACTATATCCTTTCTCATCATGGATGAGCGTATGCCGGAACTACATATCAAGATAATTAGGGTGGATGCTGATGCCAACCAACTTAGAAGTCTTTCTCTGCTATGCTCACGAAGATGAATTGTTATGTAAAGAACTGGTGATATATTTGGCAGGCTTAAAGCGGCAAGGTTTCTTTGATCTTTGGTATGATCGTGAAATCGGTGCAGGTATGGAATACGAACAGGAGAATGATAAGCATCTGAATACCGCCCATATCATTCTGTTGCTTGTCAGTCAGTACTTTATGAACTCGAATTACTGCTACCTCGTGGAGATGCAGCGAGCAATAGAACGTCACGAGCGCGGAGATGCACGGGTCATCCCTGTTCTTCTGCGTCCTGTCTACTTTCAAAGAGCGCCTTTCGCCAAACTTATGTCGCTACCAACCAATAAGAAACCCATCACAGACTCTAGTTGGCATAGCATAGACGAAGCGTTTTTTGATGTGGCAGAAGGTATCCGTAAGACTGCTGAGGAACTGGCAATAAAGCTTTCGGTCAACTCACCAATAATACCTCAGTCAACCTCATCTTAAGGGAACAAACGGCAAAAAGAGGTTGAGTATGGATTTCGCGAAATTAGAGAATTTATGAAAGTTGGTTTAGTAGGAACTGAAAATAGGTCGATCATCAACAGAGGAAGTGGGGTAGATTATATGGCGCTAAAGATATTCATTTGTTATGCGCACGAAGATGAAACTCTTCTGAATAAACTCAAGACGCACTTGAGACCGTTGCAAAGGCAAGGACTTATCGATGTGTGGCATGACCGTGATATCAGTGCGGGAACAGAGTGGGAACAAGAGATCACAGAGCAGTTGAACAGCGCTCAAATCATCCTTTTGCTCGTCAGTCCAGATTT
>DATLSI010000126.1:0-10976 GCA_035534255.1 Ktedonobacteraceae bacterium
TCGTCGCCTGCGCTCACAATCTCCTGGTGCTGGCTCGTCCTCTGGTGGAGGGTTACTATCGACCGTGGGAAACACGCTCCTCGGTGCGGACATTGGCACAGGTGCGACGGGCTATGCCCACCCTTTTGCACCAGTTGGCGACACCTGCTCGACCGCCACAACTGCGTGGAAAAGCGCCGGGACGGGCCAAAGGCTTTCATCCCAAGCCCAGGACACGCCATCCGGCGATTCGTAAAACGAGCAAAAAGCAGAAAACGAGCAAAAAGAGAGTCTCTGCCTGAGGTTGTTCGACTGATCTTTTTCATTTCTACTCGTCTTTCTTGGTTCTGAGCCATCGATCAGATGGCTCAGCCAGGTTCGTGTTAGTTTAAACGTCAAGTTCATGGAAGCTCTTAAAAAGCAACAGGCCAGGCAATTGGAGATGAAACTAGCAGTCGGCGATACCTGAGAAGACCATGATTATGTGTTTTGTACTCCTTTGGGAAGACATTTGAGTCCTGGTACTGATGTTCTGGTACAGCTAAAGAAGCTGCTGAATAAAGCCAGCTTACCTGATATCCGCTTTCATGATCCGCGTCATAGCACTGCTACATTGCTGCTGAGCAAGGGCGTTCATCCGAAGATAGTACAGGAGATTCTAGGTCATAGCGAGATTAGCATGACGCTTGATACATACTCCCATGCGCTGCCAACGATGCAGAGAGATGCAATGAAGGAGTTAGACGACTTCTTTGATGGTTAAATTGCTGTATGCTGTCAGTTTTGCTGGCAAGGGGTATATAGTGATCGGATAGTGAAGGTGTAAAGCCGCTCTAGAAGTAGCTTTACGCCTTTGCCCAAAAACAAAAAGTGCCAAGGGACGGAATCGAACCGACGACACCAGCATTTTCAGTGCTGTGCTCTACCAACTGAGCTACCTTGGCTTGTCTCTTTGACGCGACTTACTATAGCATAGCTCCGCTGATACGTCAATAACCTTTGGCACTTTTTTTACGGGACGCGTGTAATCGCGTCCTTACTCGTCAATCCTGACGCGCTCGATGTTGAGATTCATGGCGGCCAGCCTGGGGACGATATCACCATAGCCGCGTTCGAGCATGTCAACGCCCGTTACCATTGTCGTGCCGCGCGCCACGGCAGCCGCGATGACGTAGGCCAGCCCTGCGCGCAAATCCGGCGTGGCGATCTGCTCCACGGCGGTGAAAGGCGTTGGCCCGATAATGATCGCGCTATGCTCGAAGCTGGACTCACGATAGCGGCAATCTACCCCACCGAGGCAGTGAGTGGTCAACTGGGTTTTCGCGCCCAGCGTGTCCAGCGCCTTCAGGTAGCCGAAACGATTTTCGTGTACCGTCTCGTGGATGATCGAGATGCCGTTGGCCTGCGAGAGCAGCACCGCGAACGGTTGTTGCCAGTCCGTCGAGAAGCCGGGGTACACGTCAGTCTCGATAATGGCAGGCCGCAGGGGTTCTCTGCGGAAAAAGCGCATGCTGCTGCTCTCAACCAGCTCGACGCCGCCGCCGACTTGCTGGTAGTAGGAAAGGAAGTTGCCGAGCGTTTCGGGTCGGGTGCCATGCACGGTAATATCGCCATCGGATGCGCAGGCTAAACAGGCCCACGACGCGGCCTCGATGCGGTCTCCCATCACCTTCATATGCGTGCCTGTCAGCCGCTTCACGCCCTCGATCCGGATGTCACGTCCCGACGAGGTGAATATAATCGCGCCCATGGCTCGCAGCATGGTAATTAGCTCGAACACTTCAGGCTCGATTGCCGCGTTGGAGATGGTCGTGCGGCCCTCTGCCAGCACTCCCAGGTAAAGGCAGGTTTCAGTCGCCCCAACACTGGGATAGGGCAATTTGATGTGCGTGCCTTTCAATCCGCCGTTGCGGGAAGCGATAAACCCATCGTCCGATGCTTCGACCTTGCCCCCGAACTGTTCAATGGCTTCCAGGTGAAAGTCTACGCTGCGCCTTCCAATGGCATCCCCGCCGACAAATGGCACCGAAACTCGCTTGAAGCGGTGCAGCAGCGCGCCCAGCAAAAGGATAGGAATGCGATTGCTGCCAGAATGCGGTACAGGCACATTTGATGCTCGCATATGAGACGGATCAATGGTCAACTTCCCATTATCGACCATCTCCATCTTGACGCCTATCGAGTTCAGCATTTCTATCGTGATCGTGACATCCCCGATTGGCGGTACATTGGTCAGCGTGGTCGGCGTATCACCCAGCAGCGCCGCGACCATCGCCTTCGTCGTAAAGTTTTTCGCGCCCAGGCAACGAATCTCGCCCACCACCGGCTGTCCACCTTTTATCATATAAGCATACGTTTGTTGTTGTGCCATATCTATCCTTCTCAAAAGTAATCGAATTGTAATCTCTCCTCTATACGGGCAGAATCGCACCTATCTATACCAATAAACGTAACGATGTTATTAAAGAGTATACACCACAAGGTGGATGCGGCAAGAAAGGAGTAGTACTATGAAATAGAGTAAATGCTTCTTGAGAGGATAGGGCGGGAGGGAATCGAACCCTCACGACCTCTCGGTCTGGGGATTTTAAGTCCCCTGCGTCTACCGTTTCGCCACCGCCCCATGAGGTCTTGTTGTTGTGCCATGATATTATCATGTCGGCGGAGGTTCGTCAATCATGAAAATAGCCCTTCTTCTCATTTCTATTGACGTCTGAACTGAACTGGTTCATAATACGTCAAGTGCGATTGAAACAATCATCCAGACATCCGATGTAATTTTGAGCTATTACAGGTATGGCTATGAGCAATGAAACCGGGCGCACAGAGCAGCAAAACACACCAGATGGTATCCCCCAGGAGCAGGTTCTGCGGGGAGTATATGAAGTTATCGTCGTCGGGGCCGGCCACGCGGGCTGCGAGGCGGCTTTAGCCTGCGCGCGCATGGGGCGCAAAACGCTGTTGATTACCATGAACCTGGACAGCGTAGCGCTAATGCCCTGCAATCCTTCGATGGGCGGCCCAGCTAAAGGACATCTGATAAAGGAGATCGACGCGCTGGGCGGCGAGATCGGGCGCAACACGGACCGCACCTTTATCCAGATACGCCGTCTCAATACCAGCAAAGGCCCGGCGGTGCAGGCTTTGCGCGCCCAGTGCGATAAACAGGCATACCGCCTCGCCATGAAGTTCGTATTGGAAACCGAGCCAAACCTTGAACTGAAACAGGCCACCGTTTTGCACCTTCTGAGCGAGCCGGGTGCCGATGGGCGTCCCGTCATGCGCGGCGTGGTCACAACCAACGGCTGGCAATACGAGGCGAGATCGGTGATTTTGACCACCGGCACGTTTATTAATGGACGACTGGTGGTCGGAGAAAAGACGCAGCCCGGCGGGCGCGCGGGTGAAGCGCCCGCGCTCGGCATCTCGGACTCGCTGCGCGGCCTTGGCCTCGAAGTGCGCCGCTTCAAGACTGGCACGCCCCCGCGCATCGACGCGCGCAGCATCGATTTCAGCAAGACGGAGCCACAGCCGGGCAGCCGCGCGCCGCTCTACTTTTCATACGATGCCTCGGCGCGTGAAGATGTGCAGCTTCCCGGAAGCCATCCTAATCCAGTCTATCCCGTCACGCACGAAGACTTGCATGGCTGGCGACCACAACTGCCCTGCTATCTTGTGCATACCAACGAGCGCACACACCAGGTCATTCGCGGCAACCTGCACCGCTCGCCCCTCTATACCGGCATCATCGAGGGTATTGGCCCGCGCTATTGCCCATCCATCGAAGACAAGATCGTGCGCTTCGCCGATAAAGAGCGCCATCAAATCTTCCTTGAGCCGGAGGGCTGGCGCACAGGCGAAGTGTACGTGCAAGGCATGAATACCAGTCTGCCGGAAGATGTGCAACTGGCCATGCTGCGCAGCATCCCCGCGCTGGAACACGCCGAGATGATGCGCGTCGGCTACGCCGTTGAGTACGACTTCGTGCCACCGGAACAGCTTATAGCTACGCTACAAACCAAAGTGGTCGCGGGACTGTTCCTGGCCGGCCAGATCAATGGCACATCCGGCTATGAAGAGGCCGCGGCCCAGGGCATTATAGCAGGCATTAACGCGGCCCTCTACTCGCGTGGCGAAGCTCCCTTCGTGCTGGGGCGCCACGAAGCCTACCTGGGCGTGCTCATCGATGATCTTGTGACACGCCCGCTCACCGAGCCATACCGCCTGCATACCTCGCGCGCCGAGTACCGCCTGCTGCTGCGACCCGACAGCGCGGACTTGCGCTTGAGCGGCCATGCCTACAAATATGGCTTGATCGACGACGCGCGCTACGAGCAGGTGGTACGCAAACGAGAGTATATTGAGAGCGCGCTGAAACAGCTCGATAGCATCGTGTTCACTTCGTCGCGCATCACCGAGTTACATGCACAGGAGCTTGAGCTTGCTCCGCTTGGCCAGATGTACAGCGCGCGTGAACTTTTGCGCCGGCCGGATGTCACTTATCAGCAGGTCTCGCGATTGGCGCAGCGCGTTAATAGCGCATCGCAAGCGCCACTTCCTGAACCACCTATTCTGCCTGAGCTAGAAGAAGCGACTGCGGAAGAGGTCGAGTTGCAGGTGAAATACGAAAGCTATGTGCGCAAACAAGAACAGACCGTGCATCGCGCGAAGCGTCTTGAAGAGCATCTTATCCCCGAAAGCCTGCAATACGAAGCAGTACAGCATCTGCGTACCCAGGCACGGCAGAAATTGCAGCGCACGCGCCCGCGCACGATTGGGCAGGCATCACGGGTAGAAGGAGTGACGCCGGCAGACATTGCCATCCTGCTGGTATACCTGGAAAAGTTCCGCGTGATACAGTTAAGTACTTGACAGTGGCGTTATTAAGCGTGTAACATGAAGATGCAGTAGAATTGCAAAATAGCGTTACAATCGAGCTTTCAGCCAGGTTACAAGCGTATCCCCCATGCGAGTGACCTGGTTTGAGTATCTGTGCGTCGGAGTGATAGCCTGCCATCAATCTGTGGACTAGCCTGTCATTCCGGGGAAGAGCCTTCACGATATACATGAAAAGAGGGGAGTTGCGGTGTACATCCTAGTTGTCGATGATGACCAGTTTGCGAATGCGCTCGTGCATTTTGTGCTCAGCAAAGAAGGGTTTGAAGTTGAGACAACAGATAACCCACGCGGCGCGATGCAGATGATTCAGAAGCGCGAGCCAGATCTTCTCATTGTGGATGTGATGATGCCTTATCTTAGCGGATTTGAATTTGCCGCCAAACTACGCGAAGCGGGCTATGATATCCCTTTTATTTTTATGACGGCGCAGGATGGCATAGAGGCCAAGTTGCAGGGCTTCGAGATCGGCGCGGATGACTATATTTGCAAGCCTTACATTCACCAGGAGCTGGTCGCGCGCGTTCAAGCCGTTATGCGTCGCATCATAAAGAATAACAAAATCGGCAACCAGAGCATCCGCTGCGGGCAGATTGAGTTGATCCCTGGCGATCTTAAGGTCGTCATGCCCGGTCACGACGCTGTTACGCTAACACCAACCGAGATGCACGTGTTACGCGTGCTGATGGCTTCTCCCGGACAGGTCGTCAACCGTGACAAGCTCCTTTCCGAAGTGTGGAACGACAACGAGAATAATAGCAATATCGTGGACGTGTACGTGCGCCGTCTGCGCATGAAGTTAGAAGAGGACGCTGACAGGCCGCAGCATATCACCTCGGTGCGCGGCATAGGGTACAAATTTTCAGGGAAATAGAGGCAAGGAATGCGCAAACAGGTCCATTCACAAACAGAAGTGCAGGAAGCTGTGATTGTCCCGGCGCACGCTCCACCGGATATAGCTCTCTACACACGGGGACTGCTAGAGCCGTTATTTGAGCAATCGGCAAGCGCCATGGTTGTTGTCGATGAGCAGTTCCACGTCGCTGATTGTAATACTGCTGCTTGTACTAAATATGGATGGACTTGCGCTGCAGCCATTGGTCAACATTGTAGTGAGGTGTTAGGCTGTAAAAATCTCAACGGCATGTTTTTGTGTGGCACATCAAGCTGCCCCCTGACACGTGTCTTACAGGAAAATGTACCTATCCCCAACGAAGACATGCTCTGTGGAACGCTTCCCGGTCATTCTGCCGAATATGCTGTCGGAGTGACGCCGGTAAAAAGTGAAGAAGGACGTTTCGCTGTTTTTAGCGCGCGTGACGTTTCCGCCCTCAAAGTCGCCAACAGCGTGCGCTCCAATTTTGTTTCGATGGTTTCGCACGAATTGCGCACGCCCCTGAACTCGGTGCATGGCTTCATCGACCTGTTGGTGCAGGGACACATGGGCGAATTGACCTCGGAGCAAAAGACCTACCTCGGCTACGCGCAGGAAGGCGTGCAGCAGCTCATTTCAATTGTAGAAGATATCCTGTTGATGACCCGCTCAGATTCTGGTCAGTTCGAGATCAAAGCGGAGGAAGTGAACTTTTTAACCCTGGCGAAACAGGTGCTGCGTAATCTGCAACCGCAGGCATCGAAGGCATCGGTTATCCTGCATAAGGACATTCCCTCACCCTCGCCCCGACTCTATATCGATCCTCAACGCATGAAGCAGGTGCTCAACAACCTGGTCGTCAACGCCATTAAATTTACACCTCCCGGCGGCACGGTCACGCTGCGCGCGCGTCCCTACAACGAACGTTTTATTATGATCTCGGTTGTGGATACCGGCTATGGTATTCCGCCGGAAGACCGCCAGCATGTTTTTGAACGCTTTTACCAGTCCAACCATCATCTGCAATCTCGCATGGGCGGCTACGGCCTGGGCCTGCCTATCGCCAGGCTGATCGTTGAGCAGCACGGGGGCGCAATTGACTTTGAATCTACCGTCAATAAAGGTACTACCTTCTATTTCACTACCCCACTTTACAGCGACGAAAAAAGTAGAGACCAGGGCGACCGCGAGGGTCGCCCTGGTCTCTACTTTTGATTTTCGTCGGGTTCGCGCCATTCGTTCTGCTTTGAGAGCTTATCGGCCAGGCGCGTCGGCTCAGGCAGGCGATACCCTTTCGCGCATGCCAGCACATAATGGATACTGCTCTCCAGGCTGATGCGATGCCCCGGCGAAATAATCATGGGTTTCACTCGCGCGCGCGTGCGCACTGCCGCCCCGATGATCTCTCCGCGGTACTTCAAAGGTACCCACGCCCCGGCTTCCTCGCTCAATTCTGCGTGATTGCCGGTCAGGATAGATTTGGCGCAGCCAATGGTGGGTAGATCGAGCCACAGGCCCAGGTGCGAGGCAATGCCCAGGCGGCGCGGGTGCGCGATGCCCTGTCCATCCACCATCACCAGGTCGGGCTGTTGCTTCAACTGCGCAAATGCGCCCAGAATGCAAGGAATTTCACGAAACGAAAGCAGTCCTGGCACATACGCCATGCGCAGTGGTTCTTCATAGACATGTTTCTCAAGTATCTCCAACCCTGGAAAGGTGAGCAGCACGACGGCGGCGCGCGCCATCCCGTTCAGCTCGTTGATGGCCATATCCACGCCCGCGATTGTATGCACCTCTCCAGGCTGATCGTCGCGTATGATGCGTTTCGCCAGTTCCTTTTGCAGTGCGACAGCGTGCGCCGGGTCGAGATTCCATTCATGTAACGGTTCTTGTATCATGCTTTCAAGCGTGCCTCCGCCACAAAAATCATGCGCGGGCTATTCAGTTCATAAGGGCTGAGATCGTAACTTCCATACACATCTTTCACGGTGAAGCCTGCCTGTTCGAGTAACAACTCCATTTCATTACGCTCGAAGAGGTACAATCGTGTCTGCGTAATCGTGCGCCGCACAGCTTCACCTTGCTTATGCGCGTCGTAGAAATGCGTCAAATCGAGCAGGTGAGCAGTCGTGGAGGAGGCCGGGCTGACAAAGTGCGTCAGCATGCTGCCATCTGCGAGTTGCCATGTTCCCTGGTGCAACATTTGCCCGCTCATGCTCTCCATGTAGCGCACATCCTCGTTGCTGATATCCAGAATGAACGTGCCTCCTGTGGTGAGATGGCTACGGATGGCGGCTAGCGCCTGTCGCTGCGCCTTGCGCGTGCAGACATGCCCGAAAGAGCCGAGGGCGATAAAGGCCATCTGGAATTTTTTATTTAGTTGCAGCGTACACATATCTTGCGCGACAAGCTGGCAGCGCGCCGCTACTCCAGCCTCTTCCTGCGCCAGCCGCGCTAACTCCAGCATTTTGGCGGAAGTATCAACCCCCGTCACTTCATAGCCCGCCTGCGCCAACGGCAGTAATAAGCGCCCGCTGCCACAGGCCAGTTCGAGCAACGGCCCACCGCGCAGTTCCGCGAAATTCAAATACAGGTCCACATCTTCATCAAAACGCGCGTGCTCCACGTCATAAAACGGGGCGATCAGATCGTAATCATTCATCATCTATCGTTCAATTTCTCCTTCAGACGGTGCCTCACCAGTATAGCGATGAGTGGGAATGATTACAAGTAATAAAAGGCCTTTTGTGCCTGGTGGCAAGCTCGTTGCACTTACATTGACCGCCAAAAAGCAGTTTCGATTCGGTCGGCTCTACAAGCCAACCGAATCGAAACTAACAAAGCAGTATTAGTTAGTACTGAATGAACGTACTGCGAACCCCAGAATTTGAGTTTGAGGCCGACGCTCTTTTTGCCTTTTCCTCAATTGTTTTCTCAACTGCGTGCATCGCGTGCGCAATCTCAGAAAGTCTTTTTTCTGTTTGATCTTTTTGCGCCTGGATCCATTCAAGTTTCTTCATTAAGTTTTCTTTTTCAGCAGCCAATTGGTGAAGCTTCAAAAGTCCACTACTTTCGGTGATTGGCCCCGGTCTGATATTTAGGCTACGAATGCCTCTTATTGCACTGGCTCCTTTGGTTATCATATATTCACCTCCTTTCCTCCCCTAAAATTGCAGATTATATGGAAATAAATCTTCCGCAAGGGTACGCCCCTACCATACACGAATGTCGAGTAGCATAGGTAGCGTAGTATGGTAGGGGCGTACCCTTGCGGTCGCCCTGGAAGCTTTCAAATCGCTGTTCGAAACTGCCGAAGATGGGTTTCTAATATTGGTAACTCATCCTGGAGGTGCTTATGAATTAGACCGATAACTATCTCTGTCATTTTCCCTCTATCATTGCTGTTGTGTTTCCCTGATATGAAAGCATCAACACAAATATCAACAAAAAGGGGATTATGTTTCTCCGCGTGTATCCCTTTTTGTTTGAGAATCTTTCCAATAATAATTCCCGGCCTAATACTTAATGCCTGATAGGGGCCGACCATCTGACGAAAGTCTCGCAAAATTCCGACGATCTTTTTAGCATCTTCGAGCGTTATACCGCTCCTGGCAACCACAATGGCTTGTTCTGTCTCCTCATCGAAATAATCTAAATGCATGCTGACCATGCGGTCTAAAAGCGCATCCTGGGTTTTGTGAACCCCGGCATACTCATGAGGATTGGAGGTGAAGATGACTTTAAAATTAGGGTGGACTTTAATATAGCCTGCCTCTTCCTCTGACGGCGGCAAAGTCAGAATCCCCTCCTCTAAAACAGACAGAAGGGCGTTATTGGCTTCTGGTCTTGAACGGTTAAATTCATCATATATTAAGGTTAAACCTTCCTTACAAGCAGTAGTTAAACGGTTGTCTACCCAGCGCTGCGATACATCTTCTTCTGTCTTTAAAACGGAGTGAATGAAATTATCAACCAGCTTACTCTTGCGATAACCCATTTTTTCTCCAACCAAATCTGAAGTCCCGAACTCTTCATCCCCAAACATAAGCATCATTGGTTGATTAAGTTTATAAGCCAAATGCATAGCCAGAGTACTTTTTCCCGTGCCGGTTGGACCAGTAAAATGAACTGGAATGCCGGCCTCAAGGTATGACATTGCCCGGTCGATAATTTTATTGACTGGCGGTGTCTCTATGAATTCTTCGGACGGGCCGATAGATAAACTATTCAGTATATGATTCCTGCTCATATTTATCCCTCTTGTTTTTTCGCTTTTGCTCTTCTTTGGAGTGGTGCCGCGTGAGTTGTCACCAGGGGCAAAGTAACGGGCATTTCGGGCAGAGAGGCGATGTCTTTCAATTCCGGCTTTGTTTTGGGTGAGCGTTTATTCTGCATTTTTTCTGCCAATGCCTTCCAGCTCTTCGCCATTTCTTCCTGCTCCTCGCGAAATCTGGCTATTGTTTCCTCAGCGCTTTTCCTTATAGCCATACTTGCTTGAGTGATTTCTTCAACCTCCTCTTTCCGTGTCTCTGTTGCTCTGCTAGTCTCAGCGATAAACCTCTTAAAATCGCGCAGCCTGGCTTGTTTGCCATCGCTAAAAAGTTTCTTTAGCCCTTGAGCTATAGCTTGTTCTTCTTGTTGAAACTGCGCCAGCATTTCCATTACTTCCTTCTCTCTTGCCCGGCGCTTTTCAATCACCTCTCCCATGAGCTTCTCAAAATCTGCCTGCCTTAAAGATTCTCCCCTGGCTAAATTCTGTTGCAGCTGAGATGCAAGTTCCTCCTGCTCTTTTTTGACATTAGCGATAGTCCGATGAGTATTCAACCGCAGAGCTGCAACCTTTTCCACAATGGCATCATAAAAGTCCGTAATATCTGCTGGAAGACTTTTTGCTGTTGCATTTTTATCTACCATAAATTACTACTCCTTCCGGTTGGAATATAAACTTTTTCTTTCCAAGAAGGCATACTTTCCAGGCCTGACGAGTGAGATATTCCTTGTCTCCCGTTTGTAAAGGAGCCCTTGATAAATCTGGGATGCTTTACGCCTGGAAAGGATGTCTTAATTGCGCTCCCTCAACCCTTAGGCTGCTGAAGCAGTCAGCCCGATGGCTTCGGCATATTTCAAGTAAGTCTCAACCGATGCGATTACAACCCTGGCTTCAATTGCCAAAAGTTCAATACCTACCAAAGAAATCCTGACCCACGCGTCAACTACCACGCCTTTG
>DATLSI010000127.1:0-14392 GCA_035534255.1 Ktedonobacteraceae bacterium
CTTATCATGCTGCCAGTCTTCTTTGTCCTGCTCGTCTGTTTTGATGGGGGTTTCCAAAATGACCGCCGCGTGTTGAATGCGCGGGTCGCGCAGCAGGGCGCACAATCCCTCTTCAGGAATTATGCCTTCGCCAATGCGCGCATGCACATCGCGGTGGCTGCCGAGCAACTTCTCGGTATCGTTGAGGTGTATGACCCTCAAACGTTCCAACCCGATACGCCGGTCAATTTCTTGAAGCACCTGCTGCGCGGCAGATGCCGTTGAGATATCGTGTCCCGCGCCCCATAAATGGGCGGTGTCGATACATACGCCCAGGCGTTCGCGGTACGCAGGCAAGAGGTCGAGGGCCGCACCCAATTGTGCAAAGCTGTGTCCGAGAGAGTTGCCCGCGCCCACGTCATTTTCTAGCAGCAGCATAACTTGCGGTGGTGTCTCTGGCAGGATACGCGCGATGGCGTCGGCGATACGCGCGATGCCGGCATCCACGCCGGAACCGCGATGGCTGCCCGTGTGAAAGACAACGTAGCTCGCACCCAACAACGCGCCGCGCTGCAGCGTCCATTGTAATAGCCCGATGGATTTCTCCCAGATGAATTCATCGGGTGAGGCCAGGTTAATCAGGTAGGGGGCGTGGATGACGACGGGCTGCATATCAAATTCAAGGGCTGCCCTGGCAAAGGCGGCGCAACTCTCGCCGTTGCCAGCCGGTGGTCGCCAGCCGGTGGGATTGCTGGCAAAAATTTGGATGGCGTCGCAGCCAATGCCGCGCGCGATCTCAACCGCTTTGACCGCGTTGGAATGCAAGGGCATATGGCGACCAAGGCGCATCGTTTTATGCTCTCTCTTTCGGCATATCGTCCTGCACCTCGATCTGAGGGCGCGGCAATTGGTGCAAGCTGGTCAGTCCAAACTGCTGGAGGAATTCGGGCGTGGTCGAGAAGAGCGCGGGTCGTCCGATTGTCTGCGCCCGCCCGATCTCCATCACCAGTCCATGCTGAATGAGGCTGGCCAGGGCGCGGTCACTGTTGACGCCGCGCACCGCCTCGATCTGAGAGCGCGTGATAGGCTGGCGATAGCCGATGACGGCCAGCGTCTCCATAGCGGTGGTGGTCAGCCTGGCGGTGAGGGGCAGTCCGAGCAGCGCGGCCACGTAGCGCGCGTTCTCCGGCGCAGTCACCAACTGCACTTGAGTGCCTAAATGCTGCAGGCGTATGCCGCGCTCCTGGCTCTCCAGTTGCCGCGCCAGCGCCTGTAAGCCGTCATCCAGCGCGCTCGCATCGATGTCAAGCAACTTGCGCAGTTCGTCATATTCTAAAGGGCGTCCTGAGACAAACAGGACGCTCTCAATAGCCGTGGCGATGTTTATTGTAGATGGTTTATCCTGTATTTGCGTCATATATTCCACGTTTTGAGCCAGGGGGCCAATCAAGCATAGCAAGTCCCTCCTGCGCCATCATTCTGATGAGAGTGTAACATATCGGCAACAGGCTGTCGAGTAAAAGTTAGACCATGAAACAATCCTTGAGTCTCTGAAGTTTGATAAGTCTACACTCAAAGTTTCTTGCTAACTTACACTCAAGATGCTATACTGGTGAGTATAAAATTCCTGTCGTGGGAGCAATGAAATGAAACCTGAGCAATTCACTGAGAAAGCCCTTGCGGCTATTAGCCAGGCTAATGCGTTAGCTAAACAATCCAACCATAGTCAGATAGATGTGGAACACCTGTTGAGCGTGCTGCTTGCGCAGGAGGGCGGCGTTGTGCCGCAAATTATCGCGAAGGCGGGCAGTGATGTGAAGACTGCTCAGCGTATGCTTAATGCTGATTTGGAGCGTATGCCTCGTGTGTTTGGCGGGAATAATCCTCATCTATCGCCGCGCATGGATAAGCTGCTCGATCAAGCCCGCCAGGAGATGCAAAACTTCAAAGACGATTTTATCAGTGTTGAACATTTGTTACTGGCTATGTTTGATATCGGCGATGGCGCGGCGCAGCGCGTGCTCAAAGCGGCGGGGCTGACAAGAGAAAGCGTTCTGAAGGCGCTGACCTCTATTCGTGGGGCGCAGCGCGTGACCGACCAGAATCCGGAGGGCAAATACCAGGCGCTGGAGAAATATGGGCGCAACCTGACCCGGCTGGCGGCGCAGGAAAAACTCGATCCGGTCATCGGGCGCGATGAAGAGATCCGCCGCGTCGTCCAGGTGCTCAGCCGCCGCACGAAGAACAATCCCGTGCTAATTGGAGAACCCGGCGTGGGCAAGACGGCCATCGTCGAGGGGCTAGCGCAGCGCATCATCAACAACGATGTGCCGAAGTCGCTCGCCAATAAGCAGGTGGTCACACTCGATCTTGGCTCGCTGGTGGCGGGCGCGAAGTTTCGCGGCGAGTTCGAGGAACGCTTGAAAGCGGTGCTCAAGGAAGTAGTCAGCGCCGAGGGCAACATCATCCTTTTCATTGACGAACTGCATACGCTGGTAGGAGCAGGCGCAGCCGAGGGCGCGATGGATGCATCCAATATGCTTAAACCCATGCTGGCACGCGGCGAACTACATTGCATCGGCGCGACCACACTGGACGAGTATCGCAAGCATATCGAAAAAGATGCCGCGCTGGAACGGCGCTTCCAGCCGGTGATCGTCGATCAACCCACGGTTGAGGATACCATCAGCATTCTACGCGGACTGAAACAGCGTTATGAAGTGCATCACGGTGTTACGATCCAGGATAGCGCACTGGTGGCTGCTGCCATGCTTTCAAATCGCTACATCACCGACCGTTTCTTGCCCGATAAAGCTATTGACCTGATTGACGAGGCAGCTAGCCGTCGCCGCGTGGAACTCGACAGTACGCCGGGCGAGATTGACGCGCTGAACCGCCGCATCATGCAATTAAAGATGGAGCAGGAGGCGCTGAAGAAGGAAAAAGACGCGGCCAGCCGCGAACGCCTGGCAAAAGTGGAGCAAGAGATAGCCAACCTGAAAGATCAGTTGAACCCCCTCAAGCTGGCGTTAGATAACGAACGGACGTTGGTAGAAACGCTGGCCAATCTGAAGAAAGAACTGGAACAGAAACGGGGCGAGAGTGAAAGAATCAGACGCGAGAACGAACTCGAGTTTGCCGCGCGCGGCAATGCGAACTTTGAGAAGGCTAACCTGCTGAAAACAAACATCGAGCAGTTGGAGCAGCGCATCCAGGAGATGGAAGCGAAGTCAGCCAGCCTCAAGAGCGAGCGCATGCTGCGAGAAGATGTCACTTCTGAAGATATCGCCGAGGTGGTTTCAAAGTGGACGCACATTCCCGTTTCGAGACTGATGCAGGGCGAGGTGCAGAAGCTGCTGACGATGGAAGATCACCTGCGCGAGCGCGTGGTGGGCCAGGATCAGGCATTGCAGGTTGTTGCTGACGCCATTCGCCGCTCGCGCGCCGGGCTGCAAGACCCCAATCGACCACTGGCCAGCTTCATTTTCCTGGGGCCGACCGGAGTGGGCAAAACCGAACTGGCGCGCGCGCTGGCGGAGTTTCTGTTTGATGATGAGCAGGCTATGGTACGCATCGACATGTCGGAGTACATGGAGAAGCACAGCGTCTCGCGCTTGATCGGCGCGCCTCCGGGGTACGTGGGTTATGACGAGGGCGGTCAATTGACTGAAATAGTGCGACGCCGTCCTTATTGCGTGGTACTCTTCGATGAGATCGAGAAAGCCGCGCCGGAAGTCTTCAACGTGCTGCTGCAATTGCTCGATGATGGACGCCTGACGGATGGGCAGGGCCGCACGGTTGACTTCAAAAACACGGTGATTATCATGACCAGTAATGTTGGCGTGGCATGGCTGGGCGAATTTGAGGGCATGGACGAAGATAATGTGCAGCGTGTAGTACGCGTGCGCCTGCGCGAAGACGGTTTCCGGCCAGAGTTCATCAACCGCATCGATGAGGTGGTGGTATTCCACCAGATCAAGCACGATCAGATGCTGAACATCGTGGATATCCAGATCAACCTCCTGCGTAAGCGGCTGGAGGAGCGCCATATCACGCTGCGCCTGAGCACTGAGGCCAGGGCGAGGCTGGCGGATATGGGTTACGACCCGCAATTCGGGGCGCGCCCGCTCAAGCGTGTCATCCAGCGAGAGGTGCAGAACCGGGTCGCCCGCGCCATCCTCGAAGGAAGCGTGCAAGATGGCGACACTGTCATGGTTGATGTTAAAGATGATGAGCTGGTCTTAGAGGTCATACACCTGGCGAGTGTGACATAATGAAGGATACCGTTGGCGAAATCGATTTCGAGGTAGAGCGAAGCCAGGGCGACCCTGGCGGTCGCCCTGGCCCATGTTACGTTTTTGAATACATTTCGCCCTGGCCCGTGTTACGTTTTTATACACATTCAGGCAGGGTTTTATGCAGACTATAAATGCATCACAGCCACAACAGGCTCATTCTTCAGAGCTTATGCGCGAGTTGAGCGCGATGCTGGCGCAACTCAGGGTGCTGCAAAGCATCACGCGCCCGGATACTGGCAACTCAGATGGCACAGAGGCGACTCTCTCACCTGTTGACCTGGCTATGCTGCGCGGAGGGCTGGCAACGCTGGAACAGATGGCGCGCAATATGCTTTACGAAGCGCGTTCCGCCGAAGATGCGCTCGCTTTCGAAGCCTTGCCGGATGTGCCACTGGCAGAGGCGCTGGCACGCGCGGTTGATGAAACCGCCGAAGCGATGCAGCTTTCCAGCCGTGTTGTTTTTTCTGGCGAAGAACGTCCCTTGAGCGATGATATCGAGCGCGTGCTGTATCACATTGCACGCGAGGCGCTTGCACAGGTGAGACAGCACAGCGGAGCGCGCAAGCTGCGCTTCACGCTGCACTACGAACGCGACGAGATCGTGATGAGTATCGAAGATGACGGAGTGCCACCCGCGCAAGATGCCTTGAGCATGTTTGAAGGCGGCGAACGAACTATGCCTGCTCCGCCTTTCGCAGCCAGGGAGGAGCAGGCAAACTACAATGTGGATGATGCCATGTTTGCCAGGTTGCGCAATCGCGTCGAACTGCTCGGCGGTTCGCTCGAAGTGATTACCAGCATCGAGCATGGAACACAGGTACAGGCTCATCTACCTTACATCCCGCGCATACAGATGCGTGAAGTTCAGACTGCTGTTGATACGCGGGTGGACGCGGCCAGGGGAGTGGACGCGAGAACAGCGGACGCGATAAATCGCGTCCCTACGGGGAACCCGATTCGCATTCTGGTGGTGGATAGCCTGGCGGTGACAAGGGCAGGTTTGCGGCATTTGTTGGAGGGATTTAGCGATTTGCTGGTGACAGGCGAGGCGGTCGATGGAGTGCAGGCGGTGAGCGAGACGGCTGAATTAGGACCGCAGGTGGTCATTATGGATGCGCAATTGCCCGGTGGACAAAGCCTGGAAGCGCTGCGCCAGATAAAACTGCTCAACCCGGAGACACGCGTGCTGCTGCTCTCCACGCTTGAGCGCGAAGAGTACCTGTATGAGACGCTACGAGCGGGCGCGGATGGCTATGTACTCAAAGAGATTACAGCGGACGAACTCGCGCAGGCGGTACGCGCGGTTGCGCGGGGCGAAGTGCTGGTGCAGCCGCAGATAGCGAGCCGCCTGATCTCGCGTTTTGGCAAGCAGGGACGCGTTATCAATAGGCTGGAGAGCCTGACCGCGCGCGAGCTAGAGGTGCTGCGGCTGTTGGCGCGCGGGCTGCGCAATAAGGAGATTGCCGCCCGCCTGTTTGTCAGCGAACGCACCGTCAACTTCCACCTGGCAAATATCTATCAAAAGCTCAACGTCTCCGGTCGCACAGAGGCGTTGAGCAAAGCGCACGAACAGGGACTGCTCACGGTCTGAGGATGCCCGCGTGCCAGGTATCAACTTCACGTTTCAAAGTGGCGATATACCGCGCTTCGTTATTGCCATCACTATTTGGCGCGTATTTGGGGATAATTTGATCGACGGTCACACGTCCCCATTGCGCGACATACAGATTGCGGATGAGCTTATACCACTGCTCGAAGCCATCCGTCCAGCTATACATCTGCGTGTAGCCCCCTCTATTCTGGTCGATACAGGGACGAGTCGGAATACAGCGCAAATTGCCGAGCGACATGGTGACGCGCGCTTCTCCGGTGGTGCCAAAAAGACTTTCATGCATGAAGAAAGCCAGCGCGTAGACTGGATCGATACCATATTTGACACCCAGATCGTACATCTGCTGCCCTAATCCCGCGGCAGGCGAATTATAGCTTGCCAGCACCCGGTTGATGAAATCCGCCGTGATGGTTGGCTTGCCAAGCACGGAATAGGGGCCGTTACTCACAGGGACGGGAATAGGAGTCTTTACAACTAGAGGGCCATTACTATTCTCCCATATAGTGAAAGCGGTATAGGAACCACCCACCTGGATGGAATAGGTTTGGCCCGTGTTGAATGGAACAATTTGCCCGCCATCATGCCTCTGAAACATGCCAGCCGAGACAGCAACGCCCAGCACTAATGCCACGCAGACGATACACAGCACGAAAGGTGTAATCCAGGAATAATGCCTCGCCAGCGGCCTGTGATAAGCAGGCAAAACAGTCGTGGTTCTCACGGCTGGCAGAATGTCTTCCCTGGCGACAGGTTCAGTATATACGTCAAGCTCCTGTTCGTCCTCTGCATGAAGCTCTGATAATATACGTGTAGCGCGCCTGGGAATGTTGGTTTGAGGAGTAACCGTAATCTCAGGAAGTGGGCGCTTCTCACCATAGCTACTGCCTCGTGCCATAGATGGCCTCCTTGTTAGAACAAATGTACTCGTCCGTGTAGTGTAACACACGCCGCAACGTGGTGCAACAGGCAATTTCCGGCTGCCCTCTCAATTTTATTTTGTACGGGTTTCAGAGACAAAATGGAATTCTATGATACATTCTGGCATAGTACCAGCAAATTGCTAGATCGTCAACGCGATGGCGCATTTGTCTCATGCAAAGAAAGTATATCACAGGCTGCTCATAGTAAACGTGGCGAGAGTGCGCGCTAAATTTTTGCGCGTATGGTAGGGATTCCAAGGGCGCCCGCAAGGGGACGCCCTTACAATGACTCCGAAGCGGGTACCCGTAGGAGCATCCGTCGGGTCTATGCTATAATGAATCCTACTACCACAGGTGGGCATTATGCTTGCTGCGCTATGTTTGTCTAGAAAAAGGGGCGCTATGACCGGGCAACTCAACATCATACTTGTTCCACACACACACTGGGATCGTGAATGGTATCAGACGTTTCAGCAATTTCGCGTGCGCCTTGTGCGTGCTGTAGATAAGCTGCTTGATGTGCTGGACCGCGATCCTGATTTCAGCCACTTCATGCTGGATGGGCAAACCATCGTGCTGGATGATTACCTGGAAGTGCGCCCGGAAGAGGAAGAGCGGCTCAAGAAGCACACGCGCAGCGGGCGCATTACGGTCGGTCCATGGTATTTGCAGCCTGACGAGTTTCTGGTCAGCGGGGAAGCGCTGATCCGCAATTTACAGATTGGTTTGAGCCGCGCCGCCGAATTTGGTGAGCCGATGCGCGTGGGATATGTGCCTGATTGCTTCGGTCATATCGCGCAACTGCCGCAAATCCTCAAGGGTGCGGGCATCGACAGCGCCGTTTTTTGGCGAGGTGTCAACGCTGAAGCCCGGAAAAGTGAATTTTATTGGGCTGCGCCGGACGGCACAAAGACGCTGGTGATACATCTGGCCGGCGTGATGGGGTATTCTAATGCGCGCGATATGCCGCTCGCGCCTGATGAGTTTGTGGCGCGTGTTGAACTGCTCACTGTACCCCTGCTCGCGAAGGCCACCAGCAGTACGCTGCTTTTCATGAACGGCTCCGACCACTTGGAGCCGCAGGATGGGCTACCGGCCACCATCAAGGCTTCTTACGAACAGCTGGCACGCATCCAACCCGAACATATCCGTGTTTTGGCGCATGACCAACCAGAGCAGACAGTGCTGTATGATGGCATTCAGGTGCGTATCGGCACGCTGCCACAGTATGTTGCCGCAGTGCAAGAACATATTGCACAGGTTGGAGCAGACTCGCTGCAAACGCTGAGCGGGGAAATGCGCAGCGGGCAGTTTTCGCATCTGCTGCCTTCTGTGCTCTCCACGCGCATGTGGATCAAACAGCAGAACGCGGAAACTGAGCACCTGCTGGAACGCTGGGTAGAGCCAATGAGCGCCTGGGCCAGCAAGCTGGGCGCGCCCTATCCCGCCGGGCTGGTGCGGCTGGCCTGGAGATTTCTGCTGCAAAATCACCCGCACGACAGCATCTGCGGTTGTAGCATCGACCAGGTGCATCGCGAGAACAGCGTGCGTTTTGCTCAAAGCCAGCAGATAGGCGAGCAGATCGTCAGCGAGGCGCTGCATCACATTGTCAAATCCACTGATACACGCGCACCCGTCTTTAGCACGACGCGAGATGAGCGCGCAACGTGGGAGGCCACGCCCATCGTCGTCTTTAATCCCGCGCCGGCGCCGCGCGCGGAAGTTGTGCGTGCCGTCGTGCAATTGCCCGGCCTATCTCAGAACGCTGTCGTGGTAGATGAGCGGGAGCAGCGCATGCCTTTCCATGTCGTCAATCGCTGGCGGCAGGAGCTTGGCACTATGGCGCTGCCGCGCGAGATGGTCGCGGCTGCAGTCGCGCTAGAGGGCCAGGGAGCGAATGCGCCCGGCGATTTTATCCGCATAGCGGAACAAACCATCAGTGGTTTTCTCGGGCTGCCAGGTGAATCCGGTAACACCTATGCGATTACCGGCATACATATCTCCGAGGGGGAGCAAGCTGGTAGCGCCGGGCTTGAGGTTATGCTTACACCCCGCGCTCACGCCGTTGTCAACGAACAGGATTTATTCGCCGCTGAACGCCAGGTGCTGGCATTGATACAGCGCGAAGATATTAGTTTGATCAACTTTTCTGTGATCGACCAGGCACGCGAAACCATCGAGTTCGTGGCAGGCGATCTACCGGCATATGGGCTGAAGACATTCTGGGTCTTCCCACACGGACTGCCAGATGATGGAGAAGACCAGATTCATGCATTCTTACCCGCGCCTGGCGTCTCGACAAACAGCATCGAAAACGAATTTTACCGCGTCGAGGCCAACACACAGGATGGCACTCTGACCGTGATGGATAAACAGACTGGCGCGGTCTTGGCGGGGTTGAATCGTTTTGTCGATGGCGGTGACGTGGGCGATCTGTACAACTATAGCCCGCCCACAAACGATCTGTTCATCAGCGAACCGGAGCAGCCGCCTACCATCGAAGTAATACACTCTCCGGCGCGCGCGCAACTGCGTGTTAGCGGGCAGTGGTCGCTGCCGAAGGCCTGTGCCGCTGACCGCGCTTCACGCAGTGAGGAGCACGTCTTGTGTCCTATCAGCAGCGAAATTACGCTGGCTCCAGGAGTGCGGCGCGTAGATATCCACACCAGCATAGAAAATCTGGTAAAAGATCATAGAATACGTGTGGCCTTTCCAGTATTATATAAAGTAGAGAGTGTGACGGCGGAGAGCACGTTCGAGGTACGTACCCGGCCGGTTGCAGCGCCGCGCCCGGATGACATCTCGGAGTGGGCTGAAGAACCTGTCAACTGCTTCCCGCAGAAACGGTTCGTGGACATCGGCGATGGTGTCACAGGGCTGGGCATACTCAATCGCGGACTGCCGGAGTACGAAGTTGTACTGAGTGATACAGGTACGCAGGCGGTAGCGATAACGCTGCTGCGTTGTGTCGAATGGTTGTCGCTCGGCGACCTGGCGACGCGGCGCGGACATGCAGGGCCGATGGAGTATACGCCGGAAGGTCAGTGCCTGGGACATCACGAGTTCGATTACGCGCTTGTGACGCACAAAGGTGATTGGGAAGCAGATGACGCGCTGGTCTTGCGCGAGGCGCAGGCTTTTAATACGCCGGTACGCGCCCTCGTGACCGAACAGCACGCGGGATCGTTGCCTTCTATGATGACTATGATCGAGGTCGAACCACGCAGCCTGGTGGTCAGCGCCATCAAACGCAGCAACAACGGGGAAGGTGTGATTGCGCGCATCTACAATCCACTGCACCACGCTATAGAAGCAAGCCTGCAACCAGGATTTGCCTGCGAAAAAGCCTTTGTGGCAAACTTGTTAGAGGAGGCGCAGGAGCAGTTGTTCTGGAATGGCGGAGAGCCTCTGCACATCGGGCTACGCACCGGCGAAATCGCGACTATTCTGTTTACTTAAAAGCAGTATCTTATACCATAATGTCCTATTGTGTAGCCTTTTTGATAGATTTTTACGTTGTATTACTATAGCAGGCTTATGTGTATGCTGAAAGGGGCGAAAACCTGTGTTAGCCAATTTGCATGTCGTGTTTGCCGCGACTAGTGGAAATAGTTTACTGGATACTTTGAACAAGGTGCTGGGAATAGTTGTCGGCTTTCTCGTAGCGTTTGTAGTCATATTCTGGATAAGTCTGATCATCTGGACCTTCCGCGATATTCGTTCGCGCTCACAGGATCTCCTTTCACAGATTCTCGCAACGCTGTTAGTGGCTGTTTTCTTTGTCGGTGGCCTTTTTATCTACATGATCTTGCGCCCGCGCCAGACGCTGGCCGAGATCTACGAGCGCCAGCTCGAGGAAGAATCGCTGCTGGCCGAGATGACCGAGCGGTCTACCTGCAACAACTGCCATGCCCGTATCGAGTCAGACTTCCAGATTTGTCCCTCGTGCGGACAGAAACTCAAGCGCCCTTGCCCCAAATGCGAGCGGCTGCTGGAATTGCGCTGGACATTCTGTCCCTATTGCGCGACGAACCTCGCGCCCGGCCCCATGCAGAATATACCAGGCATGCCTGTTATGCAAGGTATGCCTGGTCAGGGCGTACCTATGAGCGGACAACTAGGGCAGAGATATTAAGCGCGCCTCGCGTTGCCTGTCAAGCGATTTTGTGATATAATGGAGCGACACGAAAAGTGGAGAATTACCACATTTCCGTCGCTCGCAGAGAATACCTTTTAGCAGGTAGGGGGACAGCGCACAACCGGACAAATGCCAGCAATATTAGGAACGCAAATGTCACGTGTCCTGTCTTAACTCTCCTCCACCAGGCATGTATCCTTCCTACGCGTGTGATAGCGACTGGCACGTTGTGTCATGTCAGATTATGTATCGTATGTGAGGGAACGCCTGTGGAGGGCTGTCCCGCAATGGACGAGGGGCATCGCCAGCGAACGATGTCAGGTATCTATGGTGATTTCTTATACTAAAAGGGACATCCTGATGTTATGCTAAAAACGAGAGAAGCAATTATGACAGAGCAGACAACCGACCAGCAACTTGCTCTCCCCGATCAAACAGTTCCCGAACAAAAAAATGGGCATGGAAATGGGAGTGGTGGTAGCAATGGGAAAATAAATGGCAATGGCAACGGCGATTATGGTGAGCAAAATATCCAGATTCTTGAAGGGCTGGAAGCGGTACGCGTGCGTCCTGGTATGTATATTGGAGCGACCGACCAGCGCGGTCTGCATCATCTGATTTATGAAGTTGTTGATAATAGCATAGATGAAGTGATGGCCGGTTATGCCGACCAGGTGAGCGTGGTCATCCACGCTGATAGCTCTGTCGAGATCGGGGATAACGGGCGCGGCATCCCTGTCGAAGAACACCATCAACGTCCTGGCCTCTCCACGCTCGAAGTTGTCATGACTATCCTGCACGCGGGCGGCAAGTTCGGCGGCGGCGGATACCAGATCAGTAGCGGTCTGCACGGTGTCGGCGTCTCTGTTGTGAACGCGCTCTCCGAATGGTGCCAGGTGGAAGTCAAACGCGGCGGCATCCTCTATCGCCAGCGTTATGAACGCGGTATTCCCGTCACTCCTCTGGAAGAAGTTGAGCTGATCGACGAAAATGATACCGGCACCATCACCAGCTTTCTACCAGACCTTACCGTGATGGAGACGCGCGATTTCAACTTTGAAGTTCTGGCGCAGCGTTTTCGCGAGATGGCCTACCTGAACCGGGGCATGACCATTTACCTGCGCGACGAACGCACCGACCGCGAAGTTACGTTTTACTTCGAGGGCGGCCTGGTCTCTTTTGTGCGCTACCTCAATAAAGATCGCGGGCGCGTCATGGCGCGGCCTGTCAGCGCTACACGCGAAGTGGATGGGGTGAAGGTCGAGCTGGCGGTGCAGTATAACGATGGCTGGAACGCCACCGAGTTTTCTTTCGCCAACGGCATCAATACGGCTGACGGCGGCATGCACATCACCGGATTTCGCAGCGCGTTAACGCGCACGCTCAACGACTACGCGCGCAAGATGAACTTGCTCAAAGAGAAAGATAGCAACCTGACGGGCGATGACGTGCGCCAGGGGCTGACGGCGGTGGTGAGCGTCAAAATGCCCAATCCGCAATTTGAGGCGCAGACCAAAGCCAAGCTGAACAATGCCGAGGTGCGCCCAATCGTGGAGACGGTCGCGGCTGAAATGCTCACCAAATACCTGGAGGAGACGCCCGCCGAGGCCAAAGCCATCATCTCCAAATGCGTGCTTTCCGCGCAGGCGCGTGAAGCGGCTCGCGCGGTACGCGACCTGATCCAGCGCAAGAACGCCCTGGATACCACGCTGCCCGGCAAGCTGGCGGACTGCTCCGAGAAACGCGCTGATCGCTGTGAACTATACCTGGTTGAGGGCGATTCGGCTGGAGGAAGTGCGAAACAGGGACGCGACCGGCACTTCCAGGCTATCCTGCCATTGCGCGGTAAAATCCTCAACGTCGAACGCGTTGGACTCGACAAAATCCTGAAGAACGAGGAAGTCAAGAACATCATCACGGCCATTGGCGCGGGCATTGACGAGAACTTCAACCTCGCCAAGTTGCGCTACGGTCGCATCGTTATCATGTGCGACGCCGACGTTGACGGGGCGCATATTCGCACGTTGCTACTGACCTTCTTCTATCGCTACATGGAGCCGCTGATAACCAATGGGCATCTATATATCGCGCAGCCTCCGCTCTTCCACGTCAAGATGGGCAAAACCGTCCACTACGTTTATGCCGAAGATGAGCGCGACAAACTGATCGAGGAATACAAGGCCACGCATAACGGCAAAGAGCCAGAAGTGGGCCGCTACAAAGGTCTGGGCGAGATGAACCCGGATACATTGTGGGACACCACCATGGACCCGGATCACCGCACCGTGCTGAAGGTCAGCATCGAAGAAGCCGTTGAAGCCGACAAAATCTTCAACATGCTGATGGGCGACGAGGTCGCTCCCCGCAGGCGCTTCATCGAGAGCCACGCGAAGAACGCGAATCTGGACGTGTAGGGAAGAAAACACATGGTGATTGTCACAAATATGTGTAAAGGTTAGAGAGACATGAACACCATGTACACCCCACCTGCTAACCCTGACATCAAACGAGAACTTAAAAAGCAACTCCTCGCTATGGCTGCGAGGAGTTTTGAGTTTTTCGCAGGTGATTTTTTGGTGTACGTAGGACTTGAGGCAGTATCAGTCACACGCTACATCGGTGATGGAGGAATTGATGCTGAAGGAAACCTGGTTGCAGGACACTTTCGTATTCCCATTGGGGTACAGGTAAAGCGGCATAGAAACAATGTACACCGCTCAGATATTGATAAGTTCATCGGTGCTCTTTCGGGACGCTTTTCACCCAATAGTGCCAATCCTCAATAGCTTGCCGGGTCTCCTCATCCACCTGAATACCCTCCAATGGCAGAGAACGGAAATTGTAAGGTGTCGTCGAGCATCGATTTGGAGCCATCCTCTATACTGCAAACAAAGCGAAGAATATCCCTCTTCGCGTAATCCACAGCGTACCCTCATCACATCTCCACCAACGAGATATGAAAGAAGCAAACTTTATCATGGTAAGCAACCCCCAAGACAACAAAGCAGCTCTCCAGGCCGAGAACGGCTTAAACAGGATGGCAAATCAATTCGCAAGAGAGGCAGGCCAACAAATGAAGAGTCTTAAAAGACAAAAAGAGCTAAAGCAAAGGAATTCAATCATTGACCGCATGGTCAAGATAATGCTTGACAACGGCGCAAGCAATCGGTCAATACTAAAAGCGCTCCCAGGACTTGCCGAGTTTGCAAAGTTCGGTAGCAGAGCGGTTGACAACCCGGCATCGGGTAAGCCAGATAATTCTCAACCGCAACCCACCCCCGGCGAAGAAGTACTGGGTTTGTTTCTCTCAGAGGTTGAAACGCAGGAAGTTCGCTGGTTATGGGAAAAACACATCCCGCTTGGCAAAATTACCATCCTCGACGGAGACCCCGCTATGGGCAAGTCCTTGCTAGCCATCAATGTTGCCGCCTGTGTCTCTACAGGG
>DATLSI010000128.1:0-18590 GCA_035534255.1 Ktedonobacteraceae bacterium
CGGTGAGTTCCATCGACACACAAAACGCTTGTGGAGTGGGAAGCTCTGGCATTCTGGAAACAGGATGTGAAACTTCCTACGTTGAAGCAGGAACTAACCAGCAAGTAGGCATGTCCTATTTGTCTAAGTATTAGAGAACGGCTGAGAATTCATATGGACTTTCAGGGTAGTACAACCGCTTTACGATATCTTTGAGCGGTTTATCATCAATAACGAGATGGGGAGTTAAGGTGTCAGGAGGTTCAGGGGCATCCTTCTCTTTTTGAAAGTGAAATAGGCCTGAGTTATATCGTTCATCTGCCTCAAGGAAAAGATTGCAGAGGCGCTGATAAACGCTTGTGCCTTTTAACAGTGCTTTGATCCGTTCGTATTCCTCAATACCTCGATCCTCACAGATACGAAGAAAAATAATGCGGTCAATAGTCATTTGCACTGCAAAATTCAGTTCCCGCTGCGTGAGGTTCTTATTCCGCAGGGCTAAGTGACGGGCAAGCATCTCCCGCCAGGACTCAATTTCTTGCAGAAAAGCCGTATCTACCTCTGTCGTGCCTCGCTTCCCCTTGGTTGTCTCTGCATAGGTATCAAAGGAACCCTTCAGTATTGCCTCGCGAGAGAAGATGGATGCGATCTCCTCCCAACGATTTGCATAGTCAGTGTAAGACAGGTATAAGATGCGGGCTGCTGCTGACTTATCTTCTCGATCAGGCTTAAATCGACAATCGTAAATGGCGAATTCTTCAAAATCGGTAAGAATACTCAGAGGGAGTTTCGCAGACCAGGCATAACGCCGGAGTTGAAACGCCGGTTCGCTCGCATCCTTCAGATTGATAGATGGTTTTTTCGCTTCAACGAAGAATTTGCGGGTGCCGCCGACACGGAAACAGTAATCAGGTGCCTTTGTTGCCGCGCCTACTTTGATAGCGTCCTCATAAATTACGTCTTTATAGGCCTCAGCGTATCCCTGTTTATTATTGATATCCCATCCCAGGGCTTCAAAAAAGGGATTGAGAAACTCTATGCGAAGACGGGCCTCGTTATACTGATCTGATTTATAGGCGCTGTGGTTTCTGTCAAATCGTTCAATAAGTTCAAGGACTGAATGCGGTGCGGCCATATTACTTCTTCCTCACGTTGCCTCTGTTTAGTTTTTCTAGGCTCGCCTATTATAACGGATAGCACAACAGTAGGAAACAAGGTAAATAGATGCATTTACTTACCGAAGTATTGCAATGAAGAATTTAGGTGTACAGTATTGCAGATCACTCGTGCTTTGTCCATATCTACGTATCCAAAATCGGTTTGCTTGCACGTCCCTTTGGCTTTTGAGAAGCCCTGAGTAGCGACGCCCCTGGTGGGTGTCCCGTGCGCTGCTACCTCAACAGGGTACAAGAACGGGACATCCACCAGGGGCATCGCTACTGGCTTGTTAGCTGGCAACGCTGCTTTTTGCCTGGAATGAGACTATATTACAAAAGGAGTGAAAGAATAAGGAATACGAAATAATTATGATTCAACAAAAAACAAATATACATACAGATATTGTCCAGAAGAAGGTCAAGCCGCTGATGCGCGGATGGTCACATGCAGTTGCTGCTGTAGCTTCCATCGTATTAACAGTCATCTTATGCGTGCTGAGCCGCCAGGATATTCCGCGCATGATTTCCATGTTGATCTTCGGCTTGAGCATGATCGAGCTATATACCGTCAGCGCGGTGTACCATATCGTCACCTGGCGTCCTGCGAAACGGCGCGTGCTGCGGGCAATCGATCATGCAAACATCTTTGTGCTGATTGCTGGCACCTATACGCCCCTGTGCTTCAATATCCTGACAGGCTGGCTGCGTGCCGGCATTCTTATAGTCATCTGGACACTTGCACTAGTCGGTATTGTTACCTCCATCTTCACGCTGAAGTTACCGCGTTGGGCAACCGCCGCACTCTATGTGGGTATGGGCTGGGTGGTGATACTGGCAATACCGGCTTTCCTGGCGGTACTGCCCTGGATTGCGGTTGCGACCCTCTTCCTCGGCGGCATACTCTATACCATCGGCGCGGTAATCTATGCACGCAAGCGACCCGATCCATTCCCGAAGGTATGGGGCTACCACGAAATCTTTCACCTATTTGTCATCCTGGGCAGCGTGGCCTTTGTCGTCTGTGTCTGGATCTGGGCCTTGCCGTTCCCCAGGATGTAGTTGAGCAAACCGACCCTTGCGGTCGCCACTACTATATTACGCTTCTCGCACATGTTCCGTTCTATCAAGCTGATGCCAGTGTATACTCGACCCAGGAACTGCAAAACAGCAAAGGCTAAAATTCCGCAGGTGAAATTTACTGTGACGCCAGCGTGTGCTAAAATGCAGTCAGAACTAACGCAATCAAACCAACGCAGGAAAAAGCACATGTACATAGAAGAAAGCATTCAACACTACCTTGACGACCTGGCTTCCGCGCGGCCAATTCCTGGCGGCGGCTCGGCTTCGGCGCTGAGTGGCGCAATGGGCGCGGCGCTGGCAAGCATGGTTTGCCGCTTAACGCTTGACAAGGCTGGCTATGAAGAAGTGCGCCCGCAGATAGAGCATATTTTGGGGCAGAGCGAACAACTGCGGGCGCGTTTCGTCCAACTGGTGCAAGAAGATATTGCCGCGTATGGGCGACTTGTAGCAGCCTACAGAATGTCTCGCGCAACCGGTGAGGAGCGTATTGAGCGCGCCACCACCATCCAGATACAATTGGAGGGAGCGGCGCGAGTTCCGTTGGAAATGGCTGAGTGCGCCGCAAAGCTAACCCAACATTGCCAGCGCATCGCGGAGATCGGCAATACAAACGTCCTGAGTGATATCGCGACGGCAACAACGCTCGCGAGTGCAGCGGCGCAGGGTGCTGCATCGATGGTGCGTATCAACCTTCGCTCGCTGAAGAACGCAGAACTGGCGAGCGAGCTGGAAACACAACTCGCGAGCGCGCTGCGGCAGGTTGAGCAGAGCAGCCGGGAAGTGACGGACACAGTGGGGAGGAGAGCGTGACTGCTATAATACTGGATGGGCGCGCCATGGGAGTGCAGATCAAGGCGGAATTACGAGTCGATATCGAGCGCTACGTGCGCGAGCAGGGCAGAACGCCTGGACTGGTAATCGTGCGCATTGGCGGCGACACGGCTTCTGGCGTCTATAGCAAGGCAATCCTGCGCGTGGCCGGTGAAGTCGGCCTCGCAGCTCGATTGGAACAACTCGCGGCGCGCACCACGCCCGATGAAATGCGTTCGGTGCTTCTCGCGCTAAATAACGACCCATCCACGCAAGGCATTATTGTGCAGATGCCCTTGCCGCCGCATCTCTCACAAAAAATGGTCATAGATACCATAAGCTCCCGCAAGGATATCGACGGTATCAGTCCGCGCAGCGCGGGGAACCTCTTTCTGGGCCTGCCCAGTTTTCTGCCCGCCACCGCCGCCGCCGTAATCGAGATACTCGAACGCGCTCAGACACCACTCGACGGCAAAAGGGTCGTGGTCATTTCGCGCAGCAACGTAGTTGGCAAACCGCTCACCATGATGTTGTTACAAAAGAACGCCACCGTCACAGTTTGCCATTCACGCACCGCGAACCTGTCATACTTCACGCGCCAGGCCGATGTGCTGGTAGCGGCAGCCGGACACGCGCGTATGATCACAGCCGACATGGTGCGTCCGGGCGCGACCGTGATCGATGTTGGCATCAACGAAGCACCGGAAGGCGGCATCGTGGGCGATGTCGATTTCGAAGGTGTAAAGGAAGTTGCTGGCTCGCTCACGCCGACTCCCGGCGGCGTCGGCCCACTCACCAATATCTTATTGCTCAAGCAGTGCATGCAGGCAGCATGGCGCGAAGCGCGTGGCGCTGGACGCGCGCCCGAAGGCATTTCGCTCCACTAGATATTGCCTTGCTGCTATGCATTACAACTGGAACTTGAGGTAATGTAATCAGGCTTTTCCTGCCCGGCGGCGGCGCGACGCGGCTGCATTGCGACGTCGTTCGCGCCTGCGATCAATAGAGGGAACGCGCTGCTGACCCTCTTCACTCTCGGAACTTTCATACGCTTGCGCTCTTATCGCGCCGCTCCCATTGCTTTTCGCCGCCGGGGGAGCATTCCTGGCCTGAGCGCGCAGCATGCGTGCATTGAGAATGCCCTGACGAATCACCAGTCCGGCCAGTACAGCCGCGGCCAGCAAGAAAAATAAGTACAATGGGAGCACGATGCCTCGTATATTGGCCGGGATTGCGTTGTTACGGTAGGTGATGCTGAGCAGAAAGACAAGTGCCAGCAGCAGGTATTCGGTACCGGTGAGCATGTTGATCTGCTTAAACCACTTGATCTTGACGCCATGTATCCTGGCATCGCGGATGCGCTTGTAGCCGGTGAACAGATTATAACCTGCGAGGGCTAGAAAAACTGCGCTGAAAAGGGCGAGAAACTGCGGGTTATTCATAAAACAGGTAATCCTCTCAGGTCGAGCAAATTGTCGCGATCTTCAATTTTGGCAGACCGGGAATCATTGAATAATAACGGTATCCGAGAACGGAGTTAAGTCGTCATACACTGACACGTGAAATTTGTCACCCGCTTGAACGCCAATGCAACGCAACGTTAATGTCTGGGTATCTCCACTGGTGCCGGATGGCTGCAAAATGCCACTCTCGATCACTGTACCAGTGTTGTTGATAAACTGGATTTTGTCCTGAAAGTTCTGGTCAGGTTTCGCACTCCAGTTAATGCCCACAGTTCCCAGGTTGATTAGCGTTAGCGTGATACCAGACTCACATGTCTCATTAGAGTTCGCCTTCGCGATGATCGGGCTTGGGCTGAAAACCATCTCGGGTGTGGCATCTATTATCGTCAATTGTACCGGCAATGTCAACTGCTGGCTGCCATTAATGGAAATGAGAATTTGCCCTGTATAGGGTGATTTACCTTTGGGCGTCACAACCAATCCGGCTGGATTGACGCCGATGCTCAACGTGTGCGGCTGCTGTATGTTGAGTTGGCCTGCGAAATCGTCATTCTCAATAGAGAGCCAGCTCAGGTTGTGATCGGAACTGGCGGCGGCTGACCATTGCAGTGTCGCGCTGCTGGTGTTGGTGATGGTAATAAGCCCCGGCGCTGGAGCTGGCTGGCCGATTTGATACGTAAATGACAGCTTGTTGATAGGCTGTCCATTGTTCGTGATACTCAGGTCTGGACTGCTGGTGACGGGAGAGCCAGCCGGGTTCACCTGGATATCCAGGTATGCGCTCAAATTGGCACTCGCGTCAAAGGCCTGGATGATGTGCGTACCAACAGGCCAGTTCTGGGATACCTCCATAGTGATATCAAATGTCCCCTGACTATTTGTTTGGGCGGTGAGCGTCTTCCCGTTGGGATCTAAAAGTGGAGTTGCACTATCGAGCAAGAATTGGATGGTATCATTCGCGCCGAAGTGTTCGCCCTGTACGTGCAGGCTTTGACCAATGGAAAACGCCAGGGCTGATGTTCCCATAATGCTTAACGAAGGCTGCGGCGCGCTCCCAGGCTGTGAAATGTGAGCAGCTTCTAAAGAAGCATTGGGCAGGTAGGTGTAAATAATGTACGCTCCCAGACCACCGACCAGGCAGATCATCAAAAATATCGTCACCCAGAACCCAAAATTCTTCTCACCAGCTTCCTGATTTTGTTTAAGTATGATGGCGCGCATACGAATAAAGCTGTTTTGTTTGGCAGCCAGAGGGGACGGAACTGTTGCTTGTCCTCTTGATACGTCCTGCGCAGGTCCGGCCTCGGCATATTGCCGGTCGAACCAGCTATTGCGCCAGTGTTCGGCAGCTTTACTGGTATAGGCAAAACTTTCTTGGCTGAATAGTGGTATATCCTGTCTGTTTGCGACGTTGCTTACACCGTTCTCATTAGCTGTCTGTTGATAGCTAGTTGGCAATCCGTGTAGCGACGATCGAGGTGTCTGTTGCATCCCAGGATTGCTGGAAGGCTGCTGCCATCCTGAAATATTAGTATTGTTTGGCTGTACGGATGGCTGTTGCTGCCTGGATGCCGCTGGTTCTTGCCTGGTCGGTTGCTCGATCATACTCTGGTTGTGCTGAGAAGGCATGCCAAGAAAAGGCGTGATAATCGGCCTGCGTTTTTTATCCACATCCGATTGCGTGGGTACCTCACTGGACAGGGCAGGAGTGGTCGGAATAACCGAGATAGGCGGTAACGGATTATGTGGCCTTTGCGCGGGTACACTCTGTGGGTGAGGGGTTTGCTCGGGCCTGGCGGGCATATTTTGACGCTGCGAGGAGGATGTCCCGATGGGCCGTATGATCCCCGGTACGTTGGATTGCGCAGGATTTAACGGGGACAAAGGGACCTGGGCACTTTGCCCGGGTCTGGTCGTTCTGTACTCGATGGTTGTTTTCGGTATTACAGGCGGTTTTGGCGGTTTGGGCGCGTTCTGCTTTTGTTGCGCCGCTGATGCCGCGTCAGGTGAGCCTTGACTACCGGGTTTGGTGGGCGAAGCAAATTGTGACGCATCGGGTACGGGAGTAGCGATATTGCGCTGGCTACCTCTCGTAGGAGAAACATGTTTGATTTCAGGACTTATCGTGCGTTTGGGAATTACCGGTGGTGATACTGGCGATCCCTGCACAGGTGTACCACAAATATTACAAAAACGAGCATCCGTACCAGGTTCGTTGTTACATTTAGGACAGCGATTCATTTCTTAATTCTCATATCCACCAGGTTATAACCGGATTGTGTACTATCTAGAGAGTAATCAGACCTCGCTCATCGAGGTCTGTCATCGCGCATAGTTGCACAAGTTTGAAAAAGAAGGCAACTCTCTGCTCACCTCTATCTATATAGAACGTGCGAATATATTAAACATTATCACCGGGAGTATTTTGTGCTATTGCGCCGTGTTCTGACGATTACCGTCCCGATAATAATACAGACGAGCGGCGCAGTGATGAGGTTAAGTATGAAGGTAAAGGGATTGAGCAACTGCAACGTGCGTAGCAAAACGGCGATACTCTGGATTTGCAGTAAACCATGCAGGCCGAACGCTATCCACAAGTTTGCGGGCAAGACAAGCACCAGCCCCAGTAACGCTTCTAGCAGCAGCAAGCTTCGCCACGATATCCTGGCCGCAGGTCGCTCTAACCAGAATGTACCCAGCAATGCGCAGGCTAGCCCGGCGGCATTGAGTACGAACGGTTCTATTGCCTGTATATCGAATGCGGTAGGGTTGCCAATCGCAAGCGGGATGCGCCAAACCAGGGTAAGATTGAGTATCGGCGAGTTGACCGCGAGAGGCACCTGCCAGGGCAGCAGTGCGCTTAACAGGCGCAGCGTTGGAAACGGCCCTGGATCGTACTGATTGAGGTTAAGCGCGAAATCAAACGCGGCAGCAAAGATATATCCCGCGACAAAGGGGGCTAAACCTAGAAGCAAAATAGAGATGATATAGCTCATACCCGATCTTGTAGGAGGATTCTCTGTTGCCGCTTCCGCGTCATCATCTACATCATCTGTAGAAGAGAGTTCTTCGCTCTCCCGGTTCTCGCTTTCAATGTCTGATTGCTCCAGCAAATCCTCGGCTGGCTCGCTGGCGCTCTCATTCTCACCTTCGTCACTTTCGTTCGTTTCGCTAGCGCCAGTTGGTACCTTTGCAGCCCTGGCAGGCAATGGACGCAGTGGACGCAGTGGACGCAATGGCGCGAATACCAGGTGTCCTAGCGTCGCGCCAACCAGACTGAAGAGCGTGGTGAAGACTGCCACCAATGCCCACGTCGTAAAGAAACCAGGTCGGGACCCACTGTCAGCGCTCAATTCCTGCACGACTCCCGGAAAGGAGAGCGCCGCGACGAATTGAAATAATGCCAGTAGCGCGCCGCTCAGAGCCGCCTCAAGTAATCCCACGCCATTAAATGCGCGCAGTTTGCGCAGTCCTGTAATCAGCAATCCGCAGCCTGTGGCGCTTAATACGGTGACTGGCACAAGCGACGAGGCCGGCTGCTGGTTGAGGCGCGCTGCCGCCGTGAAGATGGCCGCGATAATCACTATAATCCCAACTCCGAAGCCATCGAAACGCAGCGAATGTAGCGACGTGGATGCACCGCTCATGGAAACCTGGGATGTACCATGCTCGACAATTGAATGATCTTCTACTTCTTCTGTTGTCGATGTCAACTTATCGGTTTGGTCTGGCTGCTGCATGAATGCTCAATTGCTCCTTTACCTGTCTGTTGGGATACTATCATAATAAGACTGGAGAGACAAGGGTTGTCTTATACCCTTGCTAATATAAGGTGTTCACCTTACAAAATATCAATGAGTACCCACTTGACGACTCACGAAAATCTGTTAAAATCTCTAGTAGCCGCGTAAAATTATAGAGATTTATGAGGTTTTGTGTGCATATTATCATGCTAGGCGTCGATCACACCACCGCACCGATTGCTTTTCGTGAGCGACTCGCGTTTACCCAACGCCAGGTGCCTCAGTTTATCAACTCGGTTTCTCAGCTAGCGGATGAGTGCGTGTTGCTCTCCACCTGTAACCGTGTCGAGCTGTACGCTGTCGTTTCAGAGCCACACGGCATAGCGGAGCAACTTTTGAGCGCGCTGGCCGAAGCGCGTGCAATTCCGCTTGACGAACTGCAACGGCATAGCTATATCTGTGAGGATGAGCAGGCTGTCTCGCACCTCCTGGGCGTAGCCGCCGGTCTCTTTTCTCAGGTGCCTGGCGAACCTCAAATCCAGGGGCAGGTTGCTGGTGCGCTAGAAATCGCGCAGGGGGCTGGTTACGCGGGACCCATAACATCGGCCTTATTTCGCGCCGCCCTGGTGACCGGCAAGCGCGCGCGCAGCGAGACCGCTATCAGCCGTAACGCCGCCTCTGTCAGCCACGTAGCCGTACAACTGGCGCGTCAACTCTTCCCCAATCTAAATGAAGCGTGCGTGTTGCTGGTTGGCTCCGGCAAAATGAGCGAGCTAGCGGCACAAAATGTCTGCGCGCACGGCGCGCAGCGGCTCATCATCATCAATCGCACGCAAACGCATGCCATAGACCTGGCGCAGCGTTTCGGAGCGCAGCACCGCACATTTTCCGAGCTTGCGCAGTCTTTACTCGAAGCTGACGTTGTCATTAGTTCGACGACCGCCCCACGCGCGATAATAACCGTCGATATGATAGAGGCCGTTATGCAGCAGCGCGCCGGTCGCTCCCTGCTCTTGATCGATATCGCTTTACCACGTGACGTTGAAGCGCAAGTGGCGCACATTCCCGGCGTGCATCTCTACAATCTGGATGACCTGCAGGCCAGCGTAGATGAGGGGATTCGTCTGCGTATGCAGGAAGTCGAGCAGGTGCGCTCCATCATCACCGCGGAAAGCGCATCTTTTCAGCGCTGGCTGCGCTCCTTGAGCGTGACCGGTACCATTAGCGATCTGCGCCAGCGCGTAGATCTCTTGCGCGAGCAGGAACTGGCGCGTGCCATGCAGCGTTTGCCTGACACGCTCACCGAACGGGAAACTGCAGCTGTGCGCGAACTGACCACGCGCCTGGTGAACAAACTCCTGCATACGCCCACCTTACGCCTCAAACACGCGGCTGCCGAAGGGCAGGGGCATATATACGCTGAGGCCATACGCTATTTATTTGATCTGGAAGTGCAATTAGATGAAAAAACATCCGACGAGTATAATAATAGGAACACGGGCCAGCAAACTGGCTCTTATACAGACACAGTCAATAGTAGAACGGCTGCATCAACAGTGGCCTGCGCTGGACATCAAAATAGAGCAGATACACACGAAGGGTGATCGTATCACTTCAGTACCGCTCACCGAGATTGGCGGCGATGGCGTCTTTGTGATGGAGATCGAGCGCGCGTTGCTTGATGGCCGTATCGACCTGGCGGTACACAGTCTGAAAGACTTGCCCACCGCGCAGCCCACTGGATTGTGCCTCTGTACTGTTGGTGGGCGCGAAGATGTGCGCGACGCGTTGGTCTGGCGTGATGTAGTTTATCTTGCGGGCGGCGATTTGCAAGGAACGGGAGACCAGGGTGGGGACAAGCCCCTCACGTATCCTATACGAAATACGATGCGGCTCCGTCCTGGCCGTAGTAGCGTTGATGCGATGGCTCAATCCCAATTGCGTATTGGTACCTGTAGTTTGCGACGCACAGCTCAGTTACGAGCGTTAGACTCTAATGTAGAAATCCTGCCCTTGCGCGGTAACGTCGATACCCGGCTACGCAAGCTGGACGCGGGTGAGTACGACGGCATCGTGCTGGCGGCGGCGGGGCTGCATCGTCTTGGTATACCTGGCATACATGAACGAGTAGCGCAGCGCCTGATGTACCTCTCACTTGATACGATGTTGCCCGCCCCTGGCCAGGGCGCGCTGGCCCTGGAAATACGCGATGAGGCGACCATGCGCGAACTCGTTGCACCCCTGCGCGATAGTGTAGTGCAGGCAACCACCAGCGCCGAACGTATGTTTATGCGCCGCCTGGGAGCCGGGTGCTACCTGCCCATCGCGGCCTATGGGGAAATCCAGCATGACGCGCTGGCGCTACAGGGACTGGTCATCAGTCTCGATGGGAAAGAACAGGTACGCGTGCGCAGCAGCATCCCCTGGACATCATTCACTAGCGTAGAGTACGCCGAACAGCTTGGCGTTCAATTGGCGGAACAGGCATTAGCTGAAGGGGCTGCCGCTATTATACAAACGGTAAATGAAGGACGGGTGCATGAACATGCTTCACTCGACTAAAGCTGCCAGACCCCTGCTGGGAAAACGTATCCTGGTGACGCGCACCCTGGAGCAAGCGGCCACCTTTAGCGAACGACTGCGCGCTCTGGGAGCTATTCCCATCGAGTTTCCTGTCATTCGCATCGCGCCGCCCGACGATTGGCAGCCGCTCGACGATGCTCTGCGCCATCTCTGCGGGGCCACCTTCGCCTACTATGACTGGCTGATCTTCACCAGCGCCAACGGCGTGGAGAGCGTGTTCGAGCGTATGAACGAGTTTGGCCTGGCTCTTCCCATCGCCAGTATAACGCGCGTGGCGGCTATCGGTCCTGCCACTGCTGCCGCCCTTGCTCACTACGGCGTACAAACCGACCTGGTGCCGGGCGAGTACATCGCTGAGGGTGTGGCTGCCGCGCTGGTCGAGGATGCGCGCAGCCGGGGTGCGTCTCTGGCTGGTAAGCGCGTACTGCTGGCGCGGGCTGCTGAGGCGCGTGATGTGCTTGTCACACAACTACAGGCAGCCGGGGCGACCGTGCAAGAAGTTGCGGCCTATCGCACTCTGGCAGTAGGCATTGATGATGTCAAGGGACTTGAAGTGGCACGCATGCTGCGTTTCAGTGAGTTGGATATGCTCACCTTCACCAGTTCTTCTACGGTGCGTAATCTCATGCACTGGCTGACGCTGAGCGCGCCGGATGTCGCCGCTAAACTGCGGGATACAACTGCTGGCGAAACGTTGCCCATTATCGCGTGTATCGGCCCAATTACCGCGCAAACCGCGCGTGAAATGGGCCTGCAAATTCAAATTGAAGCGACCACCTTTACCATTGATGGTCTTATCGAGGCCATAGTTCAACACGAGGGGAAAATATGACCGAACAAACCATAGCAACACAGCCTGAACAGGCGACTGCGCCCGCTAAACCCAAACAGCCGCGCCAGTTAGTGCGTTTCGCCTTCTATAAGCTTGATCCACAGTGGCAATTGTTGCCCGTGGAGCAGCGCCGCCAGGGCAAACAAGAATTGCTGGCCATTTACGAGCAACACGAGCAGCAGTCGTTGCTGCGCAGCTTTAGCCTGTTTGGACTGCGCTCCGACTGCGACTTCATGTTGTGGCAGGCAACCTACGACATAGCAGATCACCAGCAATTAAGCAGCAAAGTGCGCCGCAGCAGTATGGGGCCTTACCTGCGTGAGACGCAGTCCATGCTTTCCATGACCAAACGTTCGGTGTATGTGGGCAAACACACGCGCGGTCATGATCCGCGCCTGGTGATTATGCCCGATGATAAGAAGTACCTGTTCGTCTATCCGTTTGTCAAAACGCGCGCCTGGTATGCCCTGCCCCTGGAAGATCGCAAGCGCATGATGAACGAGCATATCAAGGTAGGCATCACCTATCCATCGGTGACGCTTAACACAACCTACTCTTTTGGGCTGGATGACCAGGAATTTGTGGTCGCCTTCGAGACTGATAACATCAGCGATTTTCTTGATCTTGTGCAGGAACTGCGCGAGACCGAGGCCAGCGTGTACACCCTGCGCGATACGCCCATGTACACCTGTGTCGCGCAACCATTCGACGAAATATTGGAAGCTATCGGGGCTTGAGGTCGCAAAACATGCATGATTCTCCTTCTTCAGCAGGCGAACTGAAATTGACTCGTTCGCGCGCGCTCTTTGAACAGGCACAGCAGCTTATGCCGGGCGGCGTCAATAGTCCCGTGCGCGCTTTTCGCGGCGTGGGCGGCGAGCCAGTCTTCATCGACCATGCCGGTGGCGCGTACCTGTATGATGTGGATGGCAATCGCTACCTCGATTACGTGCAATCGTGGGGACCGATGTTGCTGGGGCATACCCACCCGGCGGTGGTTCAGGCTGTCATAGAGGCCAGCCAGCGCGGCTTCAGCTTTGGCGCGCCGACCGAGGCCGAGAGCGTGCTGGCGCAATTAGTGATTGAGCGCGTCCCTTCGATTGAGATGGTGCGCTTCGTCAATTCAGGTACCGAGGCTACTATGAGCGCGCTGCGCCTGGCGCGCGCCTTCACCGGGCGTGACAAACTCATCAAGTTTAGCGGATGTTATCACGGCCATGCCGATATGCTGCTTGTACAGGCCGGTTCGGGCGTAGCTACTATGGGCTTACCCGATAGTCCGGGCGTGCCGCAATCCACAACCAGTAATACGCTCGTGGCCGCCTACAATGACAGCGCGGCAGTCGAGCAGTTATTTCAAAGCTATCCCGACGATATCGCCACCATCATCGTGGAACCCGCTGCCGCTAATATGGGTCTCGTGCTGCCCCTGCCTGGTTTTCTTGAGTCACTGCGCGAACTGTGCGACCAGTATGGCGCATTGTTGATCTTCGACGAGGTCATGACGGGCTTTCGGGTCGCTTCAGGCGGCATGCAAGAGCGCGTAAATATCAAGCCAGATATCACCTGCCTGGGCAAAATTATTGGCGGCGGCATGCCCGTCGGCGCTTATGGCGGGCGGCGCGATATCATGCATATGGTTGCACCTCTGGGGCCGATGTACCAGGCCGGTACGCTATCGGGCAACCCACTGGCGATGGCCGCCGGCATCGCCACGCTGCGCGAACTGGGCAAACCTGGACAGTATGCTGAACTTGAGCGCAAGGGCAGACTATTGGAGGATGGCATTGCACAGGTTTTACGCGCAGATGCTGCTGAGGCGCAATTTGTGCGCGTGGGCGGTATATTCTGTCTGTTCTTCACGACAGAGCGCGTAATCGACTATGCCAGCGCGAAAACCTCTGATACCGCGCGCTTTGCCCGCTTCTTCTGGAGCATGCTCAGGCAAGGCGTCTACTTGCCGCCCTCGCAGTTCGAGGGTTGTTTCATCTCGCTCGCGCTGGAAGACGGCATGATTGAACAAACGATAGAGGCAGTTAGTATAGCGTTGCGTGAAAGTGCTTCTTAACTAAGTGCAAGAGATACTTTACCTTAGTAGTGTCCACGAATGGCTCGTTTTTCTTGATGCGCGAAAAAAGTGAGAGTAAAAGCATGAGTACATTTCCTACAGTGCGTATGCGGCGCACGCGTCAAAACGAACAACTGCGCGGGCTGGTACGCGAAACCCATCTGAACATTGAGCAATTGATCTATCCGCTCTTTATTGCTGAAGACGTGGCTGAACCGCGCCCAATTACCTCTATGCCGGGCATTATGCAGTGGCCGTTGGAGTACCTTGGACGCGAGATGGAGCGTATAGCCACGCTGGGCATTCCGGCGGTGCTGCTGTTTGGCATCCCCGGTGAAAAGGATGAGGTTGGTTCGCAGGCATATGCTGAACAGGGTATAATCCAGCGCGCTATCCGCCGTATCAAGGCTGAGACGCCTGATATGCTGGTAGTGACCGACGTGTGCCTGTGCGAGTATACCAGTCACGGCCACTGCGGAGTCATACACAATGGCACCGTGCAGAACGACGAATCCCTGACCCTGCTCGCCGACATGGCGCTTTCGCACGTCGAAGCCGGGGCAGACCTGGTCGCGCCCTCGGACATGATGGATGGACGAGTCGGGGCCATTCGCCGCGCGCTCGATGAGCATAACTTTAGCGCAACTCCTATCATGGCCTATTCCGCCAAGTACGCTTCCGGCTTCTACGGTCCGTTTCGCGAAGCGGCTGGTTCCACGCCGCAATTTGGCGACCGCCGCTCCTACCAGATGGACCCCGCCAACGCGCGCGAAGCCCTGCGCGAGGTTGACCTGGATATTGCCGAAGGAGCCGATATTGTGATGGTCAAACCTGCTCTGGCCTACCTGGACGTGATCCGCCAGGTGCGCGACCACTGCGATTTGCCCCTTGCCGCCTATAACGTCAGCGGGGAATATTCCATGATTAAAGCCGCCGCGCAAAACGGCTGGATCGACGAACAGCGCATCGTCATGGAAGTGCTGACGGGCATCCGGCGCGCCGGAGCCGACATGATTATCACCTATTTCGCGCCGGAAGTGGCCGCGTGGCTGCGGGAGTAGTTGGGCCATTCAGACAGCTTCTGAGGCTGATTTAAGGGAGTAGGATTAGCATGGTGTTCAGCTCTACTTGCGCGATAAGCGAGTAACGAGACTGGCTGCTACAGAATCATTCCTAAAAAGCCACGTGTGCGCTCGTTTTCAGTATGGTTGAAGATCTGCTCAGGTAGCCCTTGTTCCACAATGACCCCCTGGTCCATAAAAATGACATGGTCAGCCGCTTCTCGCGCGAAACCCATTTCATGCGTTACCACAACCATCGTCATCCCTTCTTCAGCAAGCTGGCGCATCACTTTTAACACCTCGCCGACCAGTTCAGGATCAAGCGCGGAAGTGGCCTCGTCGAAAAGCATCAACTTGGGATTCATAGCCAGCGCGCGCGCAATCGCGACACGTTGTTGCTGTCCCCCTGAGAGTTTATGCGGATACACATGTGCCTTCTCGACAAGCCCTACTTTTTCGAGCAATCCCATAGCTCGTTCGGTCACTCCGGCCTCGGGCTGATGTAATACATGAATAGGAGCCTCGATCACATTTTCAAGGACCGTCATATGAGGAAACAGGTTAAAGCGTTGAAAAACAAAGCCGATCTGGGAGCGCATATGGGCGATGGTCGCTTCCTTGTCCTCTACCAGGCGACCATTTACTTCGCGGTATCCCATCAACTGGCCGTCGATATAAATGCGCCCGCCATCGATCTTCTCCAGGTGATTGATGCAGCGGAGCAAGGTGGTCTTGCCGGAGCCGCTTGGCCCGATAATTACCACTACCTGCCCGCGCTTTACGGAAAGATCAACGCCATTCAGAACCGTCAAGCTGCCGAAACGCTTGATAATATGTTCGGCATGTACCATCTCGTGTGGCACATTTCCGTTTACTTGCGGGCTGCTCATAAATCCTGGTCCTCCCTAGTGTCCACTTACCAGTGTCCTGCCATCACGGTGCCCAAAGCCCAACAAGCGTTCGCCCCATCCTTTTCTCTCACCGATCTCATCCTTTGTGGCGCGGTTGGGATCCAGGCGATTCTCAATCCAGCTTTGCACAAAGCCCCAGAGCGTGGTCATGAGGAGATAATACAGGGTAGCCAGTATGAGCAATTCGAAGACGCTGAATGTGGGTGAGCCTAGTTCAGTAGTGGCGTGAGTGAGTTCGCCGAGACCAATCACCGAGGCAATCGATGTCGATTTGAGCATATTGTTAAACTCATTACCCAGAGGTGGAATAATGACTCGCGCTGCCTGCGGGATGACGATGCGCCGCATCGCCAGTGAATAGCGCATACCGAGAGATTTAGCAGCTTCTAACTGCCCGGTGTCGACGGAAGTGATGCCCGCTCGAGTAATTTCCGCCATATACGCGCCTTCGTTCAGTGAAAAAGCTACCAGCACACATGCCCAGTCGGGAAGTAAGAAGGCGGGATTCTGGATGACTCGCGGAAGTCCGTTATAGAGTAACAGCACCTGTACCAGCAGCGGGCTACCGCGAAAAAACCAGATATACGCGCCAGCAGGCCAGGTAAGCCAGCGAAAGCGTGACATACGCATCAATGCCAGGAAGAGACCTAGAATGACGCCAACAGACTGGGCAACGACCGATATCCACACGGTTGTCCAGGCGGCCTTGAGAAAAAAAAGGTTCGGATCCTGGTAGAGAAAATGCAGAAAAATATCCCACCTAAACATGGATAGCCTCCTCGCGCAAGTTTCTGGCTTCCTGTGTATGGGCCTGGAAAGCCAGAAACCAGAAGCAGGTCGTGATAAAGTTCGACCGCTTTGAGATTAGCCGCCGATTTTCTGAGCAGCGTTCAACTGCCACTTTGTAAACAGGCTATCATATGTGCCGTCGCTTTTCACAGCCGTTAAAGCTGCTTGCATAGCGCCTAACATTGAAGCGTCGCCTTTGCGCACGGCAACACCCTCGGCAGCGGCATTTGCCACCGTACCACCAATCTCAAACTGACCTGGATTCTGTTTGATATAGTAGTCCGTGACAGGTGAGTCTTGATAGGTTGCGTCTACACGATGGTTGACCAGCAATTGGATCACCGCCGTCTGGTCCGACAGGACAGTGAGCTGAATAGCTGGTTTGCCCGCCTTTGTGCAATCTTTGCTGCCCGCGTTCAAGTCGTCTAACTCTACCGTGCCGCTCTGCACACCAACCTTGAATCCACAAAGGTTATGCACGCACGCAATTTTATTGGGATTGCCTTTTGGCACAATCAGCGACTCGCCAGCCAGGAAATATGGCACAAAGTCTGCCTTTACTATGCGGTCAGAGTTGATGGTTATGGCAGAGATAACAACATCATACCGCTTCGCGCTCAGATCATCAAGGATAGTATTGAAGTTCGCCGTCACGACTTTGGCTTTTAACCCAAGTTTCTGGGCCATTGCAGTAATCAGATCGACATCGAAGCCGACAGGGTTGCCGGTCGCCGTGTCAATGAATTCCTGTGGCGGATAGGTCGTGTCGCTCCCGACTGTCAGGGTACCCGCAGTAATCAAGTCTTTAGGAGCGATAAGACTCGCTGTTGCCGGATAAGGTGTAGGAGTCGGCGCACCAGTGTTAGCCTGACTGCTACAGGGCAAAGCATTTGAAGTTGGCGTTGCCCCACCCGTTGTACTACTCCCACAGGCGGCAAGCAAAAGAGGAAGCGCGATAAAACAGAATCCAAATACGATGCTCATGAGAGCTTGTCGCCCCCTCTTTATGGCAAAAATAGATAGCACGAAGACACCTCCTGTAAATATGATTAAGCGATCTTACGGACACCTCTAGTGTAGCATAACGACAACTCAGGCACAAGAACCGGGGTAGAGGCGGAAGAGGGTCAGATATTTGGAGATTCGGACGGGCCCGCTGCTACTTCGCGCCGGAAGTGACCGCGTGGCTGCGGGAGTAAAAAGGGTTTCTCACTCGTTATCCCTCCATATTGGCTGTGTGCCGGTGTCGATACGAGCGCGCCTTGAGACGGCTCCCGCAACCTGCCATCGAACACCACGCCCCCGAACGATTCTTGGAGGTATCGTAGAACGCCTTCTGGCACCTGTCATTGCGACAGACTTTGAGCCTTTCCCAGGTGCCGTCCGTCATCGCTGTATAGACAATACCGACCAGGCGAGCCAGCGCTCCATCTACTCCGGCAATGTCAGGTTCGAGTGTCGGCACTCCGTCGTGATGAAAGCGAACCGTGAGTGGAGTGTTGCTGGCAAGATGATTGAGCGCCTCGACCTGCGAATCAAGCGTCCCTGTCTCATTGTTGGCACGTAAAAGGCTGCGCAGTGCTTCGCGCAGCAGTATAACGCGCCGAAAATCCCCTTCTGTGACCGGCATATCCTCCGCCAGCAGTCCGCGCGCAACCAGCCAGGTGCGCAGGTTATCTGGACCCTTCAGTTCAGCGTGCGCGCGTCGTGCCTGTCCATACTGTGTATTCACGAGGGCCTGAACCAGAGCAAGCGCACCCGGCGCTGCTTTGCGCTGTTCTTCATCTGTGATCGTCATTTCGCTCCTCCTTTGTTTGTATATATCACCATTATAACAAATACAACGGTGAAAATGCAATATATTAACCGTGTAAAATATCACCATCAAAATATATTGACAGGTGATATTTTACAGGATATACTTGCTTGCAAGGAAAGAAATTGTTTACCCTATGAGCTCTTGTAAGTATGAACAGCACGCTTAGAGCAGCCTGAAGGCCATTCTTTTTTTAGGCCAGAGATTGAGGAGAGAGCATATGCGTATTGTTGTCATAGGAGCCGGATGAACTGGAGGATTCTTTATGGGAAAGCGAACGCCTTCCAGGTGGCTCACA
>DATLSI010000129.1:0-8023 GCA_035534255.1 Ktedonobacteraceae bacterium
GAGATGGACGAGGCGGTGGCGCGTGCCTATGGTTGGGATGATCTGAGGCTGGAACATGGCTTTCACGAGACGAAGCAGGGGCTGCGCTATACCATTAGCGAGGCGGCGCGGCGCGCGGCGCTGGATCGCCTGCTGCTGCTCAATCACGAGCGTCACGAGGAGGAGGTGCGAGCCGGGCTGTTCGCGAAAGGGACGAAGGGCACGAGAGGCGCGCAAGGAGCTAAGGGCGCGAAGAATGGGCCGGCGAAAGGGGCGCGCGATGAGGTTCGCGCGCCTACGCTTTTCGGGGATGGTCTGATGCCGGATGTGTCTGCTGAGGGCGCGCCTGGGATATAGTGAAGCCAGGCCCTCTGAGGCAATGCAGTCCCGGTAAGCGGGATTTGATATTATTCTCCAAACATTCCTCGTAGGTTCAAGTCTGAAGAAGATGTCCGGGGACTTTTTCTGCATACCGTGATCTTTTCGTGATGACAAACTCACGATATGGCGATAGGGCTGTGATGCCAGAAGCGTACACTTAATCTGTACGTAACGAAGCGTCCTGTAAGATTTTTCAACTGTATGCAGGCACTGGCTTACTACGCTACTCGACAACTCAACAAAGGAAGGTTATGACATGCCAACACAAAGTATTGCGCAGATTTTTGACTTGACTGGCAAGGCTGCCATCGTTACTGGTGGCGCTATGGGTATCGGTGAGGCTATCGCCCTTCGACTCGCGGAAGCAGGAGCCTCTGTAATGATTGCGGACATCAGCCTGGAGGCCGCTAACAAGGTCGTCGATCAGATCAAGAGCAGGCGAGGCAAGGCTGAGGCTATCTATGCAGATGCGGGAAGCGCAATTGATGCTCGAAAAGTGGCCCAGGCGACGGTAGATGCCTTCGGAAGGCTGGATATTCTGGTCAATAACGCTGGCATCTATCCCTTCTCACCTGCACTGGAAACGACCGAAGCCTTGTGGGATAAAGTGCTGGGAATCAACCTCAAAGGCGTCTTTTTCTATGCCCAGGCTGCAGCCCAACAGATGATTAAGGCAGGCCACGGTGGGAAGATCGTCAACATTGCCTCTATCGATGCCTTACATCCTACGGGGAACCTGGTCCACTACGATGCCTCCAAAGGCGGAGTCGTTATGGTCACTAAGGCTCTGGCCCTGGAGTTCGGTCCACACAAAATCAATGTCAATGCCATTGCCCCGGGTGGCATCCAGACTCCTGGTGGGCAGGCGCAGTCAGCAACCATTTTGAAGGCTATCAACATGCCTTCAGAGGAACTTACGAAGGCCTTCACTGCCAGGATACCTGTTGGTCGCATGGGAGAGCCAGATGACATTGGCAAAGTGGTGCTCTTTCTGGCCAGTGCGGCTTCAGACTATATGACTGGAAGCCTTGTAGTTGTGGATGGTGGTTACCTGCTCTCGTAGCACGATGGCCTTCCTGAGGTTTGGGGTGCCGCTTTTGTCGGCTTTGCAAGCCACTCTTAGTGGTCATCCCATCCTTCCTTCACGTTCCCCAGCAGATACGGATAGATCGTCGCCTGGTGGGCGCGTTTACTCAGATTTTCTAGGGGCATTATAGTTCCTCCAGCACCATCATTCCCGCCAGAAAGTATAACCCGGTATTGCATCTTTTCTGATCAAATAATGTTGTTACCTGAATGTGATATAGGTGGCGCTACTTGTTACAATTTCGTGACCTTCACACCATACGCTGATAACCAGATAGGCTTACAATGGGGGGTATTGCAGAGCGAACGTTTCAGCCAGGTTGTTAGGAACCTCTGATTTACCTCGTGCAGTGACCCCGAAGAAGCGGGCATAAGGATTCAGCACAGAAAGGAGCGTGTCCATGTCGTTTCACAAAGCGTTTCGTTGGGGTTTAGGCGTCCTCCTCTGCTTGAGTGTAGGAACATTTTTGGTCACGGCAAGCACTGCCAGCGCCAGTACGTCGTCTTCCAATTCCCCTGCGTCCATTACCTCCGGGGGAGTCAACCTGAATGCCTACTGCAAATCATTGGGGGATAAGGGAGTAGCACTAGATGGAAGCACCGCCTATGACTGGCGCTGTGTCACCCAAGACGGGCGGCATGTTAAAATATCGATGATTCGGGCCTGCCAGTGGCAGTTCAAAGACCCGAACGCCGCGGACCGTTTGCTCGACTTTTATAATCCGTTTAGTTGGAGCTGCTTGACGCATGCACGGCTTGTAGGTGGTATCGATATGGATGGTTACTGTCGAAGCCTGGGCTATGACGGCTTTCTTGTTGGTACCAATGCTTACACCTGGACCTGCAACGATAAGAATGACCCGGGAAACAACATCAGAGTCAACACCCTCCTTGCATGCAAGTGGACGAATAAAAATCCAAGTGCTTTGGATCGCTTGCCCGATTTCTACAATCCGTATAGTTGGCAATGCTGGGGTAGTGTGTAGTGTAACAAGGCTTCCTATGAGGATACGACGCGCACACATGCACTCCAAGACTATGAGAGCACCAATACCTGCTTCATCCTTTTCGGAGCAAGAGAAGCAGCGTATTGGTTCTAGCCAACAACTGTCCCTAAGATGTCTATTAGCCTTGCGCCTGTCCCCGTTCCCCTCGCGCCTCATTCCCCATTCCTCATCAATGGAAACGTTGGCGGCGACGGGGACGATTGGATGCCTTGCTCCTGCCATGCCTATCCGCTATGGTGAAATTGCCCCACATATTTGTGTTATAATAGCTCCGCAGTGAAAACACGTGATGATTCCGGCGCTACGAACGTTGTAAATTGTGTAAGCGAGAGTAATGCGGAAAAGAAATGCAGACAGCAGAGTGGTTCTGTACAACTTGCGGCGCGGCTAACGATAGTGGACAGGCAGTTTGCTTTGCCTGCCAGCAGAGGCGCGTGGAAAATACGCAGCCAGAGGAAAGTTCGGGCTTGTTGCAGGAGCGCTATCGCCTGCTGATACAGGTCGGTGTGGGCGGCTTTGGCGTGGTCTACAAGGCGCTCGATACGCGCTTTGCTGACCACGTGGTCGCCATAAAACAGATCAATTTGCGTGGCCTGTCGCCGCAGAAGATGATCGAGGCCACCGACGCCTTCAACCGCGAAGTACACATACTGCCCGTGCTGAAGCATCCCAACCTGCCGCGTATCTATGACCACTTCACCGATGCTGACCACTGGTACCTGGTGATGGATTTCCTGGAGGGCCAGACGCTGGAACGCTACCTGGAAAGTCGCCTGTTGCAGCGCTCCTATAGCGGCACGGCTGGTCTGCTGCCCCTCGAAGAAATCCTCGCGCTGGCGTTCCAACTCTGCGACGTGCTCGAATACCTGCACGCGCGCCAGCCGCCCATCATCTTTCGCGACCTCAAGCCCGCCAATATGATGCTCAACGGCAGGGGCCGGCTTTTCTTGATCGATTTTGGTATCGCGCGGCTTTTCACGCCGGGTCAGGCCAGGGACACAACGCCGCTCGGCTCCCCTGGCTATGCCGCGCCTGAGCAGTATGGCAAGGCGCAGACCACGCCGCGCTCCGACCTGTACAGCCTGGGCGCGCTGCTGCATCACCTGGTAACGGGCGATGATCCCACGGAAACGCCCTTCCAGTTCGCGCCTCTGCCAGAGACGAGCGCCCCAGCAATGCAGCAGATGGACGCGCTCATTCGACGGCTGGTGGATGTTGATAGCAGCCAGCGGCCCGCCTCGGCGCGCGAAGTCAAAGCTGAGTTGCAACACGTCGCGTACCTGGCAGCCGACTCCCAGCCGCGCATCTGGTTTCCGCCGCAGGGCCAGACCCCTGATCCGGTTAGCACACAGAACACGTTCATGTTGCCTGGCGCGACTGGCGGCCAACAACAGGTACAGGCGCAGTTACACCAGCCTTACGTTAAGGGCGCGACGCGGCGCACGTTCCTCGCACGCGGCCTGGTTGGAGGGGCCGTGCTGCTTGTGGGAACCACTCTTCTCGGCCCTACTCTGCTCTCGCTGCTCGGTGGCAATGACCAGGGTCAGAGAATTTTCGGCATGAATAATGGATCCGATCCACAAAACCCCTATCACGATCAACAATCTATCTCCGCTATCTCCTGGTCTCCTGATGGTACGCAGGCCGCGTTTGTCGCCACCACTAAGATAGCGTCAGATAACTCGAACACTTATGATATTCAGAACACGGTATCCGTTGAAGGGTTTGTGGAAGGCATGGGAGGCAATTATTATCCCAACCTGCCTGAAATGGTAGGTAGTTACATAACCGCGCTGACCTGGGCACCCGATAGCAGGCACATAGCCCTCGGCTATTTCGATGGCTCAATCTGGCTGCTGGATACGAAAAACGAAACGCAACCAATTAACTACAGCGGGACCCTCAACCAGGTGCAGAGCATAGCCTGGTCGCCCGATAACAAACTCATCGCTGTTGGCAGTGTGAATGAGGCGGCACTTATTATTAATGCAAGCGATGGAACTGTCGTTTCAATCTATTCCGGAAGCTCCGTCAGTGAGTCACTGTACATGTCATGGTCGCCTGATAGCAAGCGCATCGTGATTGAATATGGCGCGCTGAACTCGAAGTCCATTAACAAGACCCTCCAGGTTTGGGACGCGATAGCTGGCAAGACCCTTTTCAGCTTCGGGTATGTGAACATGCTGCAAGTAGCCTGGTCGCCTGCCGGAAATATCATCGCCTCAGCAGGAAGCGATGGAAAGGTCTACCTGTGGGACGCCACGAACGGCAAGCTTATCACGTCCTATGCAGCGCAGAATCCTCCCTATCCCGATCAGCTCCCTATCATAGTCTGGTCACCAGATGGCAAATACCTGGCTCTGGATACCGGGGATAATAGCATCCAGGTGTGGAACGCACAAAGCGGGACATCGAAACTCTTCCACACCGAACTCAGTCCCCCGAGAGCCATGACATGGCTGGATGGACGCCTCGAGCTGATTGACGCGGCAAGAATCCCGCAGTACATCAATGTGAATGGTATATAGAACGGTAGTGGGCCACTCAAAGGGATTAAGTGGGGTTCTACCTTGAAATAAGGCGAGCGATCACGAAGGCTGCTGCTGCCGCGAGTCCACCAATAAGCGCTGTTTGAAGAGCACTTCTAAACGGCTTTGCGCCAGTAAAACGCCCTTTGACATAGCCGAATAGAAGTAATGCGAGCAAGGTTGCCATGACCGAAAAAAGCAGGGCGATGTTTATTGGCGAGAGGAAGAAGTACGGACTTAAAGGAATTAAGCCTCCAACGATATAGGACGCTGCAATGGTAAGGGCGCTGGTGAGCGCACGCTTTGGGTCTGGCTTCTCAAGCCCAAGCTCAAAGCGCATCATAAAATCGATCCAGGCATCCGGCCGCTTACTCAGCGCTTCCACGATTGGAACGCTTTCTACTTCACTGAGACCGTAAGAGGTGAAAACATCCATTACTTCCGCTTTTTCGGCTCCTGTCTTCTCCTTAATTTCTTGTTGTTCGCGCAGACGCTCACTGGCATAATGCTCGGCATCGCTGCGAGCAGCCAGATAGCCGCCCAGCCCCATCGCTATCGAGCCTGCCGCAATCTCAGCAAGTCCCGCGGTGATGATAATCGTGGTCGAACTTACTGCACCTGAAAGGCCAGCCGCCAGAGCAAATGGGACCGTCAATCCATCCGACATGCCGATCACGATGTCTCGAACGGTCTCCCCCGCCGTGAAATGTCGCTCAATATGTGGTGTTTGTGGCATAACGTTTTCCTTCAAATAAACTTTTTCTTCTCACCTCCGTTCTCATTTTCCAGGCGCTTCTGGTAACAGAGATCATCCACCACGATACTCTACCACACAACAGCAAAGTGGGACATACACCCTATACTCCTACTGCGCTATCGCAAATCGGTAAGAAGGGCTATAATGTACTCGATATAAGTTGAGAGGAAGGTCACGCGCGTGAGAACCCAGTACCAGGTGACGATCAAGCCCGCCGTTTTGCGCGACGTGACCGGGTTGACGGCCAGGGATCTGCACATGGTCATCGCCAAGATCGCGGCCCTCGTCGATGACCCGCTGCCCGACGGCAAAACCAAGAAGCAGATTATCCGCTTGCCCGGCAAACCCTATCGCCTGCGCGCCGGTCGCTACCGTATCTTCTACACCTACAGCCGCCATACCGTCAGCCTCTATGCCATTCGCCGCCGCGGCAATACGACCTATGACGAACTGCTGGAGTTTGAGATAGACGAGGACGAGGAGGAAGAGGAACTCGCGGACCTGGCTGATTTTCCCGATTTCGAGGTAGCGCGTTCGCCAATCCCCGGCGGGGACGCGCAAACGCAGGCGCTCCAACAGCGCGGCAGGCCCTTACCCGAACCCATCACCGCCGCCCTGTTGGAGCGCCTGCAACTGCCGGTGGACTATCTCGCGCGCCTGCAATACGTGCATACGCAGGATGAACTGCTCAGTTGCCCCGGCATCCCCGACGAGGCGCTGCTGGAGATCGACCAGTACATGTTCGAGCGTCCCCTGTCACAGGTCATGCAGCAGCCAGACCTGATTTTGCAGGACGTAGGGGATTTGCTCAGGTACAAAGAGGGTGAACTGATCGCCTTCCTGCTGAAACTCTCGCCCGAACAGGAACGCTACGTCTCGTGGGCGCTCGATTCCGCCGGCCCGGTGCTGGTCAAGGGCGGTCCCGGCACCGGCAAAAGCACGGTGGCGCTCTACCGCGTGCGCCTGCTGTTGCAACAGATGCGCGGTAGCGACACGGGTACGGGCACGGGCGACCAGCAGAGCAGCACGCCGCCGCGCATTCTTTTCACCACCTATACCAACGCCCTGGTCAAGTCTTCGGAACAACTGCTGCACCCCCTGCTGGGCAGCGAGCGCGAGTATGTGCGGGTCGCCACCTCCGACAAACTGGTCTATGATATCCTGCGCGAGACTGGCTATATGAAGGATGTGATCGAGGGCGAGCCGCTGGCGCGCATGACGCGTGAGATCGTCGAGGAGGTCTTGCAGGAGGGAAATGCGCTCGTACAGCAGGCGCGGCGGCAGGCGTTGGAGCGCATCGGCCTCGACTATCTCTTGCAGGAACTGAACCAGGTGATCGTGGCGCGCCATATCGAGACGCTGGACGACTACCTCGCCGCCTCGCGAGCGGGGAGACAGGTGCGCCTGAACCACCTGCAGCGCCGCCTGGTGTGGCACATCTACGAGCGCTGGCGCGATGTGCTGCGCGATTATGGCCGCGAGACGTGGCAGCAGCGCCGCGCCCGCGCCGCCGCGCTGGTCGAGCGTAGTTCGCTCTACCACAGCTTCGACGCCGTGATGATCGACGAGGCGCAGGACCTCGACCCCGCTGTGCTGCGCCTGCTGGTCGGCCTGTGCAAAGCGCCCAACCGCATCTTCGTGACCGCCGACGCCAACCAGTCCATCTACGGCAGCGGCTTCACCTGGGCCGACGTGCATGAAAGCCTCAATTTCAAGGGGCGCACGGGCATCTTGCGCGCCAACTACCGCTCTACACGCGAGATCGGCGAGGCGGCGCAGTCCTACCTGACCAACAGCGCGCTCGAACCTGAGATGATCGAGCGGCTCTACGTGCATAACGGCCCCCTGCCAGCCGCGCGCGCCGTGCTCAACAGCGACTACGAGACGCAATTGCTGGCCAACTTCTTCAGGCGCGCCTGTCTCGATCTGCGCCTGGCCATCGGCTCCTGCGCCGTGCTGTGTCCCAACGAACGCGCCGGGCGCGCCATTGCCGCGGCCCTGCAAGCGCGCGGCCTGACAGCCACCTACATGACCGGCCAGGACCTCGATCTGACCGGCCCCGGCGTCAAAGCGCTGACCCTGCATTCAGCCAAGGGCCTGGAATTCCCCATCGTGGCGCTGGCCGGTTTCGGCGGCGGCGCGTACCCCGTCATCCCGCCCAACGCCTCTCCCGACGAGCGCGCAGAGATTTTAGCGAAGGAACGCCGCACCATGTTCGTCGGCATGACACGCGCCATGCGCGCTCTGCTGGTCATCACTCCCGCCAGCGCAAAATCACCCCTCTT
>DATLSI010000130.1:0-22934 GCA_035534255.1 Ktedonobacteraceae bacterium
AAAATTATGTCTCAGCAGCAGTGGCGTTACCTTGAGCAGTAATACCATTCCCCCGGCAAACACAATCAGGCTGAGTATCGTTACCAGAATCGGTGACATCTGTAATTTTTTATCCCCACATAAAGTCTCGCGCACCGCTCATTAAGAGTTGACCCTGTACATCACCCGTATCGAACAGGAAGATTTGCGCGGCATCGGTCACAGCAGCCATATCCGAACTCTGCAATACAAAAGCGGAGCTATCTGTCTTCCAGGCGACCAGCCCCGTTGCGCCCGGCGTGTATGGCTGCAATGCGGCAGGATTAGCCAGCGTCGCGCTATATGGCCCATCCTGGCTGAAAGAATGCGCTTCGGTCGCCGCCAGTGTTTGACTATCAGGCCCCCAGGTCAAAATCAGGTCATGCGCCAGCATAGCAGACGGCAAGCGCGCCAGTAAACCTGTCGTTGAACCATCTGCAATATTCAGCGTTTCAACAGTGCTGGTAGTCTGACCTCCCGTGCTCGTCTGCATTACCTGCGCCGCCAGTTGTTGCCCATCGGGGGAGACATCCCAACCAGGACTACTAAAGGCGTTGCCCAACTGCGAGCCACACCAGGCTTCGCTCCCCATATCCAGCACCTTACTGCTCGCCACCCCTGGTTGATCTACCGAATGACGATAGATGGTCAATTGGCTCTGCTGTTCAAAGGGGTGCGCCACAACCTGGTAATAGAGTTGACCGCTGCTGTAGCGCATCGAAAGCATAACCGGCGCGTTCTGCCGCATATTGAACAACGTAGACACCCCCAGTTGGCCCGGCGAGATAACCTGCAACAGCGTATGACTGATGAGATCATAGCGGTACAAACCCGCCGTATTGCTCGTTTTACCGATGATGCCATTATACCATGCCAGCACGTGCGTCGCATCTTCCCAGAACACGTACTGCCAGTACCCATTATGCGGACTGCCCGCGAGCGCATCGCTTTTATCAGCCGGCACGATTACCTGAGTCAGTTGCATGGAGCCGGCATTCAACACGTATAATGCGCCATTCGCTCCATAGTCCGGCGCGGGACAACCACCACCGCCCTGACCAGCTGGCCGCGCGTTCATAATAAAGGCTAGTGCGCCATCCCCTGGCGACCACAATGGTTGATGCCAGGAGACATTGGGCAGATTGGCGTAATTGAATGAGGTCGCCTGCACAGGTTTTGCGCCATGCAGTGCAACCCAAAGTTGATCGTTACGCACAAAAGCATACGTCGCGTGCAGAACCCCCGCGGAAGCTGACGGGATAACCCGTCTCGTCGCGCCGGGCGAAGGTATGACAGCAAGCGTGCCATTCCCCAGGCTGGGAGTTCCACGAGGGACAGTGCCAACCCCTGATGAACCACAGGATGCAAGCACAAAAATAGCCAGTAATAGCATTATAGAAATCAATGGTCCAGCATACCTTCTACGCATCAAGTCAACTCCTATCTCTCATTACACATTTTTGCGAATACCATACCATATGCAGGGTGTGGGTAAGTCTATCCGTTTCAAAGTATACCAACGTGTCTCTCAATGTAAATTTTTATGGCCCTTTTGGATTATGAAATGGGTCTGTACCCCACTCTGATGGACGTAGAGCCGCTATAGAGGCATTGACAGCACGTAGCTTCTCACTTATGATGCAGGCCGATGAACTACTCTGCTATAAACACGTGAGGAAAGATACATCTTGCTATGGCGCAACTGATATGGAAAGGGAAATCGCAAGCTCGAACGTTCATATGCGCTGGTGAACAGGAGCTTACGGGGTCTGATGCGAGTGACATTCCCCGGTTGATTACCACCGAGAGCCATTTTCTACAAAACCCGCAAACCCCAACCGACCTGTCTTCACCCGACCATCCATGGTATAATCGCCTCATATTTGGAGATAAGCTGCACGTTCTACCTGCCCTGTTGCCGGAATTTGCAGGTAAAGTGAACCTTATTTATATCGATCCCCCCTTTATGACCGGGCGCGACTTCAAAAATGGCAAGCAACTGGCCTACAGCGATAAATGGGATAATAATCTTGATCTCTATATTCAATGGCTATATGAAGCTTTTGTGGCGTTACACCTCTTGCTTGCCCCTACCGGCAGTCTCTATGTTCACCTTGACTGGCGCGTGACGCATTACGCGAAGGTGTTGTTAGATGAAGTGTTCGGCTTCAGCCCTTCTGCCGATGGGCCGGGTTTCAAAAATGAGATCATCTGGCACTATCAGTCTGGTGGGCGCACGCGCAAACGCTTTGCTCGTAAGCACGATACCATCTTGTTTTATACCAAATCCGCGCACTATTGCTTTCACGCGGAACGCATCAGCGAACGACGCGGGGCCGAGAAGCGCAATCATATGCGCAAAGAAGTGGATGCCGCGGGGCGAGTATACTGGACCATTAAGGCAGGCGGGCGTATCTATACCTATGATGAAGATTCACTCATGACGCCTCCCGATGTCTGGAGCGATATCAGCCACCTGCACCAGAAAGACCCAGAGCGTAATGGTTATGCTACCCAGAAACCCGCCGCGCTCGTCGAACGCATCATATTGGCCTCGTCTGAAGAACAGGACCTCGTGCTCGATTGTTTTTGTGGCAGCGGCGTTACGCCCGTGGTAGCGCAGCAGCTAGGACGCCGCTGGATCGCCTGCGACCAGGGCGAACTGGCGATTAGCATGACGCGAGCGCGCTTGCTCTCAGGCGAGACCATCGTCCCGTTTGTTTTACAACGCCCCACCAACTCTTCGCGTTAAACTTCATGTGTGAGCAATTGTACTGTGCGAGCTGAGGTTATGTCAGGCTAGCGCGGCACCAGCACAACGCTAAAGCCGTCCCACCACGAGAGAAAATCAGCGTGCGTCATAGTGGTACGATTGGCCGGGGAAGAGTCGGCGACATAGATGTAATTGTTATTACCGCCGCGCACAACCATGATATGGCCTGGATTGCCCACAATGACAGGATAGCCTTTGTTCACGGTGTCGATCAGCGCCTGCAGCGTTCTGGGCGGATTTGGCAAAGCCTTAAAACCATAGTACGCGGCTGTCTGAGCAATGGCCGGTTCGCCTCCGGTCAATCCATCGTAAACATCCCATACGCCGAGATCGGATTCCTTCTGCAAGAAATCAGCGGCGATGTAGTGATGGCCGTAGGCATTGATGACCATCTCCATTGAGATGCCCGAACACGAAGAATATGACCAGACTTGCCATTGATAATCGCTGTAATACTCGTTGCGAGCAGCAGAATCGACACGCACGACATTGGCAGTAGCCGAAAATGGCAGAGGTGGCAGTTCGGTGCTGATGTCAAAACTCGCGAGTTGCTGGGAAGTGTTGAGGCCAAGACCCTTTGAAATATTCTGGATCGCGCCATCGGCAAGACCACTCTGCACAAACAATGCGAGTAACGCCATAACCAGCAACGCGCCGGATATGAGCATGCGCCGTCGCCTGTACCAGGAAGCTGGCAAGGCCAATGCATGGACCGGCGCTTGAGCATCCGGTGGCATCGTGTTAAGCGCGGATAAGACGGCAGAGATTTGAAGCCCGCTAGTTTGAGCCTGAGCATTTACCAGGCGAGCGTGACGTTTATGCGCGCGCGTCGCGCCTAAAACAAGACTGACAATGATCGACAGCATTACACAGAGTAATAGGATGGTAATGATGGTCGAAAGCATACAACTCCTCGCTACAGTAACGAAATAAGTGGTCATCCACCAGCCAGTATAGCTCAGTTTGTGTAGGGAGAATGCATAATTAGCCAGAAACAGCCAGATTGTGCTATACATTCGTTAACAATCTTAACCGCATCGTTTGCGTTCACCGTACTCAACTGTTCAACTTACTAAACCGGGGCTCAGTAACGCTTTCTTGTATATCGAGGAAGGACATGTGAGGAAAGTACTATCAGGTGACGATTCCTCGCGGGCTACAAACCGGGGAGTCGCCAGACGGAGACTATGAATTCACTACCCTGACACCTAACAAGTGGCAGAGTTCTTGTAACTCACGGCGCACATCGTCATACACAATTGCATAGTGCTGGCTGCATATGTGCTGCATAAACTCATCGATGCTCCCATCGAGTTCCACCGTAATGAACGGATATGGCGGACATCCTACCTCATGGAAGAGCGGTCCTGGAACCGACCTTCCGCCCGCAATGTGCATCTTAAATGCGCCGCTCTGCGTCGATGAGAGGCGAGCCAGCGTGACGACCCCCTCCTTATAGGGTGAGCTATTCAGTACCCCTTCGTAGAGCGCAGTATGCTTATTGATGACGGGGCGAGCAACTGCGAAACTCAGAGGGGCAAAGCCGCACGCGCCAAGCAGGAGCGAGCGTTCCGTGACATGATGCAAATCTCCGTAACTCGTCGGAGTTCCCGTCAAATAGTGCAGAATCAGCTGCGTTACTACCAGCGGGATATCACCTTCACACGACACCACCATCTCGTCAGCAAGCATCGAGAGAGGCAGGCAAGGGGCCATGCCAAAGGTACGGGAAAGCTCATACTGACATTTAATTGTCAAAGCATCATGCTGTCCTTGCTCAGCCAATGCCTTGATGGCGGCGTACATACGATAGGTACGATTCATATCGGCAGAAGTGATTGAAGGAAGTACATTCCAACCTGCTGAACGCCTATGATGCTGGGTGACATCTTCATCGGCTACCCTGTTGAAACGTTCGACAATCATATATTGGTCGACGTGATCGATCTCAGGCCCTAGCTGCGAGCGCAGTCTGGTATGATCGATAGTACCGGTATACATCCCCATCGATGCGTAGCCATATAGCCCGATTCTGGCGGATGCAAGTCGCTGCACCGTTGCAGCGGCGCGCGCAAACGGCGTAATGGTTGACTCTAGGTGCGCTTCGCCGGGCATCCCGTAGACAAAACGAAAGCGGTAGTCCATCTCCTCAAGCGTTTCGCGCATCACTCCTGCCGCAGGCAGCGCGCCCAACGTGACCCGGCTATTGCCTTCCATGAAGGTGGTATGGCTCCATAAGATCATGGGCACATTTCGGAAAGGACGTACTGTGGCGATGAGCAGGGGCGCTTCTACCCAGCTCACCAATACCAGCACGATGGCATCATAGGTTTCACGGTGGAGGAACGAGCGCGCAGGCTCTACATCATCCAGGGTGATGACTGGAGGCGCAGGCAACACCTCTATGCCCATCTGTTCCAGGGCCATCTGAGAATCATGCACCATGTGGGAGAGTACCTCGGTAGGATAGTCCGGGTATCCAAACGGTACATATGCGATGCGCGGTTTACGAGATACCATCGCGTCACCTCCTTGATTTTCTTCTTCTGCCAGGTACCAGGTACCTGGTATTTGGTACTGGTTATCCTCGGAACAATGGAGATGGAATCCCTTTGACGCCAGGCCTGATCTTAAAGAGGTCTCCCGCAAGAGGCTGGGATGCCTTCTGTTCCTCGTTCAATTCTTCCCAGGCCGAGGCAATGTAGCACTCATCCAGGTCGCGGCCTCCGAAAGCGCAGCTCGTCGGGCACTGAACGGGGAGATCAACTTGTGACAGTCTTTTCCCCTCGGAATCGTAACGCACAATTTTCCACCCATCCCAGTAGGCAACCCAGATAGCTCCTTCAGAGTCTACCGTCAGTCCATCTGGGACGCCCATCTCATGAGAGGTGTCCAGGAAAGTCCGCCGGTACGCGATGGCGCCTGTATCTGCATCAAAATCATACAGGTAGATGGCTCGCTGCACCGAGTCAACGACATACATACGGGTATCGTCGGGACTCCAACCGATGCCATTGATGAGCGCGTAGGCTGTGTCCATCCGGTGTACTGTACTGTCAGAATCAAGACGATACAGGCTTCCTTGCATTAGATTCCAGTCAGCAGCCATGAGGCTCATCGTGCCTGCCCAAAATCTTCCCCGGCAGTCAACCTTACCATCATTGAAACGCATCCTGGCAGGATCAAGCTCAGGCTGAGCAAGCCAGCTAATCGTTTTGGTGGACACATCATACAGAGCAAAGCCCTTGCCGGTCGCCAGCACCAGTCCGCCGGAAGCACGCAACGCTAGCGCACCGACGGATGCATCTACTGTATAGGTATCCCACGTACCCGACGGCTGGTGATAGCGGTGAAACCTGCAGCCCAGGATATCCACCCAGTAAAGCGTCTGCTCCTCCACACTCCACAGCGGGCTTTCCCCTACCCTATCTCGAGAAGCCAGCAGGTGCTCCAGATTGGGCGTCATATTTCCGATCATGACCTGACCTCGCCATCAACTCCAACGAAGCTGACCGACTGCACATCCGTATAAGCAACAGCAGAAAGGGTTGCCTCCATCGATTCTCCTGCCTTTAATGTGCGGAAGCGACCGGCCTGCACCGCCTCGCTCAGTTTGGAGGGGTAGCCAATCCACGGTTCGACGATGGCGACGTTCAGATCGCGGTAGCCACCATAACAGAGATACAACCAGAGACAGCGGAACACCTCGCGCGGGAAGACCAGGCCAAGGCCGGTGGCAGTTGGACGGTCGGTGACAGCCAGCCAGCCCTGCTCAAAGCCTTCGAGGTAGGAAAAGTTCATGGCTCCACTCTCCCGCGACAGGGGAAAGCGCAGGTCCCTTAGCTCCCCCCGGCTGGTCGGTATAGAAGGCCAGGTAAAGGCTGTTTGAACCTCACCCAGCGCACCACCGACGGCCTCCCCCACCACGCCATGACAAACAGGAAGATCGATGCGGCTATCCGGCGTCACGGCAAAGGCCGGGTGTATCCCCCAGTTGAAATCGAAAGGGAGCGTGCCCGTATTGGTGATGCGGTGCTCAAAGCGCACGACACGTGAACCCTTCTCCAGGGTAATGGTTTTCTCCACGCGTGCCGTCGTAATCGGACCATCGCACCACAGATGTACCTGCGCACATTGTGGACCACCATCCAGCACCTCCCACTTCCACTGTTGCGCCCACAACTCGCCCAGGTAGGGCAGCGTTTCTCCTGCATACACGCATTCAGCCCCGTTTGGAAACGGCTCGTCCCATCCGCCTGCCCAGTGGTTATCGAAATTCGCGCCGATGGAGGCACGATGAGGTGCGATGCGCGGGTTGTGCCAGAGCATATTGCGATCAGCCGATTTGTGAATCAGGTTGTAGATCTTCGCGCCAAGCTCTGGCAGGATATCCAGTCGCAGCAGTTCGTTTTCCAGACGCACCACGCGCAGGTCGCGATACCTCCATTCCGTTTCTAGACGCGCAGCCATGATCTACCTCCTGATTCATTCAGATGCCGAGTGAAGTACATTACTCGTTGCCATCAGTCCCTTCGACTGCCAGTGCAGGGGTCACCTCTGCGGTAAAGAGCCTGGGGCGAAGGGCACGTAGCCCCAGCGTGTACAGCGCGGCAAGCACTAGCAGTGCCAGCGATACGACCACGATGCTCTGCCCCATTTGCCATCCGGCATTCCACAGGGCGACAAAAAAGCTGTTGTAGAGCAGGTAGATGCCTACCACAATGCCGATGAGAGGCACGATCAGATTCAGGAGAACATTGAAGTGCTCCCGCCGGAACCGCCAGAAGAAGATGATGTTCGAGAGATTGACGAAGATGTAGGTTATCAGGGCAAAAAACACGATGGCAGATCCCCACCAGCTAAAAGCGTTATAGAGACCAACCCACACTGCCCAGATGACATCTACGATGATCGTCAGTGCAAAAATTACATGCATCGCATTCCAGGGTACCCGAAATCGGGGATGCAACTGGCCGAAAAATTTCGGCAGCGAACCTTCACGCCCCATCGCGAACAGCACGCGCGAGGCCCCGACGATGGTGGCAATGTAAACACCGCTGGCGGCTGTCAGGCCGGTGATAATGACCAGGATGTTAGCCCCACCCCAGTAGAGCCTGGCGATGGGCGTGATAGGCGTCACACCCGAGGTCGTGTATTTCGCGATATCGCTGATTGGGACCGCCATCGTATAAAACCAGGACATCACGATCCAGAAAATACCAACACCAACACAGGCTGCTATGGTGGCGCGTGGGATCAAGGACCTGGGCGTGCGCGTCTCCTCAGCCAGCGTGCTGATGACATCGTAGCCGGTGAAGCTAAGCAAGCCGAAAATCAGTCCGGCGAAGAGGCCGTTAGTCCCGTGCAAGGCTGCACCAGGATTAAATGGGGAAAAGTCGAGCTGGCCATGTGCGGCCTTGACAAAGAAGATCGTCAAGCCTAGTAACGTGACGACTCCTGCTTCAATCAGCATCATGATCAACACGGAGTGCGTGGAAAGCTGGATACCCCTGTAGACGAGAATGCCAACCAGAACGGTCACAATGAGGAAACCAATCAACCAGGTGCCGAACCCTGTGTTCTGCACACCAAAATAGGTGAGCAGGTCGTTGAAAAACAATCCGAAGAGAATGGGCTGCAAGATGACGGCAATGAAGTAGTACAGGGCCATCATGATGCCTACCCCAAGCCCGATGGTTGGGCGCATGGTACGCCACAGCCAGGTATAGGCGCTGCCTGATGAAGGCATCTCGCGTGAAACCAGGGCATAACTGATGGCGGTGGGAAGCGAAGCGACGAGCGAAATGAAGAACACGACGGGGGCGACAACTCCCGCGCTCGTAGCCATCGGGCCAAAATTCGCGTAGATGCCAAGCGCGGGTGCCATCATTACAGCGCCCATGGTGGCAGCCCCGGCGAAGCCCAGCGCACCTGATTTCAACGTTGGATTCGAAGATTGTGATTGAGTCGTTGTCATAGCACATCCCTCCCTGCTGCTGCCTGTAGCCAGGAGCAGCTAATAGATGGTGGAAAGGACGCCACCATCTACCAGTACATGCGAACCGGTGATGAATGTGGCATCATCAGAGGCCAGGAATACCGCCACCCGCGCAATTTCATCGGGAGTCGCTATTCGCCCAAGGGGATAGTGTTCCTCGATAGTCGCGCGCGCGGCGGCAGGGTCAGGGTAACTATTGAAATAGACCTGGTTCAGGGGAGTATCCACGTCGCCCGGACAAATGCAGGTGGCGCGGATGCCTTGCCGACCATAGGCAATCGCGATGGCGCGTGTCATGGCGAGGATGCCACCCTTGGTCGCACAATACACGGCAAGTTTGGGATCAGCCACCAGGCCCATGACTGAACTCATATTGATGATGACCCCCCCTCCCTTCTCGATCATGACAGGGATGGCATATTTGCACCCCAGAAAGACGCCGCCAAGATTCACATCGATCATGCTGTGCCATTGCTCCATGCTCGTCTCATGTAAGACCACCTCATGCTGTACCGCGGCGTTATTCACGAGAATATCGATACTTCCCAGACGCGCTGTACAGGCGGCAACCATCTGCTCTACCGCCCTCTCCTGTGAAACATCCGCTTCGTGAAAGACAATGCGACCTCCAGCTCGAACGATCTCATGGGCGACTCGCTCACCGGCCTCGCGCTTCCAGTCCACGCCGAACACCTCTGCCCCCTCGGATGCAAAGCGTGCAGCAATAGCTTCACCAATTCCAGAGCCGCATCCCGTCACCAGGGCTATCTTGCCATGCAATCTCATTGGCTACTCCTATTTCATTAGATGAAATACCATATTGTCTAATGAATTGTAAAAAGTATACCATTTCCTGCGAATGCATGTCAAGAGCTTGACAATAAGCGTTACACCGGGCATAATTGAACTACATGACTATTTTGAAGAAGTTTCCTTGCATTTCACTCTATGAAACATCTTGCTAAACGTTCTAACAGTCACTTGAAAGATGGAGTACGCGAATGACAGGAAAGCCCGATGGGCGTTACGATATTGCAGCAGTAGGCAAGGCACTCGACGTGCTGGAAGCGTTTGACGATCACAACAGTCTCTCGCTGGCAGAGTTGGCACGCATCCTGGAACAACCCAAACCAACCGTTTTTCGGCTGGTTTCTACGCTTGTGCATCGCGGGTATCTCGAACCTGCCGAACAGCCCGACCGCTATCGCCTGGGGCTACACCTGGTGTATGTCGCGATGAACGTGCTGGCGCGCTCTACTTTACGTGAGTTAGCTCGTCCCTCAATGCGCCGATTGCGTGACGACTTCGGCCACAGCGTCAACCTGGCCGTCCTCTCACGCGGCGAGGCCCTTTTTATTGATGTGCTTTCAGGGTTGCATCCTTTCCGTATGGAGACGGCGCTGGGAAGCCACGTCGAGTTGCACGCCACCGCGGCAGGCAAAGCTATCGCAACCCTCCTACCAGAGGAAGAACTGAACCACATGCTGGAGAATGCTGACCTGCAAGCGTTCACACCCAACACCATCACGACACGAGCAGATCTGCGGGCGGAGCTTCAACGAGTGCGCTTGCGCAGTTACGCTATTGATGATGAAGAGAGGGAGCCGGGAGCGCGCTGCATCGGGGCAGCTATTCTTGGGATGGAAGGGGAAATAGTAGGTGCAATCAGCGTCTCAGGCGCATCGGCACGACTCACTGACGAGGTGATTCCGCGTATCGGGGCAAGTCTCTGTTCGGCTTGCGAAGCCATTTCTTTCGGGCTTGGCTATCGTGTACGCGAGGCCGCAGGAGAGCTACGCTGACGTACCGCGTATCTTTCCCTTGCAACGAGGACTGTTGCTTCACGAAAGGGGGAGCAGATGACTACGGATATGCCAACCCATGCCCATGAACTCTATGCACGCGCCAGGCGCTCTCTCGCAAGAGGAGTGAGCAGCTCTTTTCGAGCCGCGGTCAAACCCGAGCCGCTCTATGTGGATTATGGGCGAGGAGCTTACCTCGTAGATGCAGACGGCATACAGTATCTCGATTTCACGCTGGCCTGGGGGCCGCTCATCCTGGGGCACAGCCATCCGGCGATCAACAGGGCTGTTCAGGCTCAACTGGCACGCGGCTGCACCTTTGGAGCGCAGCACGAGTTGGAGATACGCGTGGCCGAGCGCATCCAGGCTGCTGTCCCCTGTGCCGATCTGATCACCTTTTCCAATTCCGGCTCCGAAGCAGTGCTGGTCGCACTGCGCCTGGCCCGTGCTTACACCGGTCGGTCCAAAATACTCAAATTCGAGGGCCATTATCACGGCTGGACGGACAGCATGCTCATCAGCTACCACCCGTCGCTCGCAGCAGCAGGTCCCCATGACGCTCCGCATCTTGTCCCTGGAACACAGGGCCAATCACTGGCAGCGCTCTCTGACGTGCTCGTGCTTCCCTGGAATAATCTTGAAGCATTGGAGCACGCTTTGCAACGAAACGCGACAGAACTGGCGGCAGTGATAATGGAGCCGGTCATGTGCAATTCAGGCATGGTCGAACCTGTTGCGGGTTACCTGGAAGCCGTGCGTGCCTTAACGCAACGCTACGGGGTCTTGCTAATTTTCGACGAAGTTATCACCGGTTTCCGACTGGCGCTCGGTGGGGCACAGGAAGCCTACAGAGTGATGCCCGACATCGCTGTCTATGCCAAAGCTGTTGCTGGTGGCTTTCCTCTCAGCGTAATCGCCGGGCAACAGGTGGTGATGGATCTGATCGCCAATGGAACAGTGCAGCATAGCGGTACCTATAACGGCAATCCCATCAGCCTGGCAGCAGCCGAGGCGACATTGGAGCAACTGAACCAGCCTGGCGTCTACGAGCATCTCAATGCGCTGGGACGCTCACTGGCGCATGGTGCGCGTGCGATTCTGGCACACTATCAGCTACCAGCAAAGGTTCACCAGGTCGGGCCGATGATGCAAATCCTGTTTACTGAACAGCAGGAAATAGGCGATTACCGCGCAGTCGCGGCATGTAATGCGACAGTCAGTGATGCGCTTGTACAGGAATTACGAACGCAGGGAGTGCTGGTACTGCCCGATGGACGCTGGTATCTTTCTGCTGTGCATACAGAAGATGATATACAGATTGCGCTGCGGGCGCTGGATAACAGTTTGACGAAAATCACGGTTACTTGATGCTCCACACGGAAATGTTCAGCAGCGATGCTTAACAGGTATTTTGGCAATAAAAAGACACGCAACTTGAAAGGATGAGCGAATATGAAAGTCATAGATATCCGTGCAACTCCCGTACTGGTGCCGCTCGAAGCTCCTCTACGTTGGAGCATGGGCGTGGAGACCGGGACAACGCGAGCCATTATCGAGGTCTTCACCGATGAGGGCATCGTTGGCATTGGCGAGACATACGGCGGCAATGAAACCTTGCATGCTATCGAGACGGCGAAACCCTTTGTGGTGGGTCTCGATCCACTGCAAACAGGACTGCTGCAACATCGCCTCAGCGTCTTTTGCATCTCCTACGAGACCCAGGTACCCGCCGTTGCACGCGCCGGTATCGAGATGGCTTGCCTTGATGCGGCGGGGAAGGCACTGGGCCGTCCCGTGCATGCTCTACTCGGTGGTGCTGTACGGGAGCAGGTTGAGGTCGCTGGTTATTTGTTTTTCCGGTATACCGGTGAGAAGGGCGTCGGTGGCGAAGACACGCCTGAAGCGATCCTGGCTCGCGCCGAGGAACTCGTGCAGCGCTACGGCTTCAAAACGCTGAAGCTGAAAGGGGGAGTGCTCCCGCCCTATCAGGAACTGCGCGCAATGCGAATGATGCGCGAGCGTTTCCCCGACAGCCTCCTGCGTTGGGACCCCAACGCAGGCTGGTCCGTGGAGACATCTATCCGGGTGGCAAAACGCCTGGATGACGAAGGGATCGATTTAGAGTATCTGGAAGACCCCACAGCAGCTTTGGAAGGGATGAGCCAGGTGCGCAGAGCTGTCAGCAGTATTCCTTTGGCGACGAATATGTGCCTGGTCAACTACGAACAGCTGGCTCCGGGAATCAAGATGCGTAGTGTCGACATTATCCTCTCGGATGTTCACTTTTGGGGCGGCTTCCGAGCAAACCAGAAAATGGCGGCGGTTGCCGAGGCATTTGGAGTAGGTGTGGGTATGCATAGTGATCGCGAACTGGGGATTTCGACAGCAGCAATGATCCATCTCGCCGCTGCGCTGCCTAACTTGAGTCACGCTATTGACAGCCACTACCATGACCAGGTGGACGACGTGATAACCGAGCCAATTCGCTATGAGCAGGGGCATTTTCGAGTGCCACAGGGACCGGGACTCGGTGTTGAACTGGATAGGGAAAAGGTAGAAAAGTATCATCGATACTACCTGGAACATGGAGCCACCAACGAGTTTTATGATCCCTGGCGTCCCGGTTGGATTCCTGCCTTGCCTCTATTCTGATATCAAGTAAACGACGTTTCCTAACTTGGAAACGATCCCACAACATAGAAGCTAAAACATGCCGGTTGTATATGCTGAACATCAAGTGGCTCAGCTTACGTTTACACATAGAAAGGGCAGACACACATCTTCTCTTCTTGCATGTTGCTGTAAAGCCTTTTACAATAACAGAAAAAGGAGAGTGGCGCATGCTCTACATCGGTTGTCCCATGTGGGGATATAAAGAGTGGGTCGGCCCGTTTTTTCCGCCACGCACACCACCAGGCGAGTTTTTGCGCTTGTATAGCCGCCGCTTAACAACGGTTGAAGGAAACACCACCTTCTACGCCATTCCAGATGCCGCCACGGTAGCTCGCTGGCGTGCTGAGACGCCTGAGAACTTCCGCTTCTGCTTCAAGATTCCACGCGCCATCAGTCACGCTGCGCGCCTGGACAGCGGAGCTAGCGCACTACCAGCTTTTCTCGAACGTCTGCGCCCGCTAAACGATCGTCTGGGGCCATTGTTTCTCCAGCTTCCACCTTCGTTCGCGCCCGCCGACATCGCGCAATTAGGAGCCATTCTCACAGCCTGGCCAGATACATTACGCCTGGCTGTGGAGGTGCGCCATCCTTTGTTTTTCCAGGAACCATACGTCTCCCAGTTAAACAAGCTGCTCGAAGAGCACAAAGCCGCTCGCGTCATCATGGATACCCGTCCGATCAGAACAGGCTCTGCCGCGGAACAGCAAATACTCCAGGCGCGCGAACGAAAACCCGACCTGCCTGTACAGCTAGCCATTACCACTGACTTCGCGTTAGTTCGCTATATCGGCCATCCGCGTATGGACATGAATGACGCTTTTCTGGAAGACTGGGCGCGGCAGTTCGCGCAATGGATACAGCAAGGATTGACGCTTTACGTCTTCTGTCACTGCCCCTTTGAAGTGCATTCCCCGGCAATTTGTGCCGCACTCTATCACAGGATGCAAAAGCTGATCGCCTTGCCACCATTAGCATGGGAACCGCCAGCGCAACCCGAAGATGTAGAGCAGGGCAAATTGTTTTAAGCACTGTCCAAAAACTGTCTACTACCCACAGGATATAAAGAAGCGCTGGTATACACCCCCATAGCGTATACCAGCGCTTCCGCAGGAACTAGAGAAGGAGAAGTTCGAATTAATTTATCTCGCTCCATAAGCTACATTGGACGATAAACCCGACTCGCGGTATGGAGCGATCACCGCTTACGCCTGGTCGATCGCCATTCCCCCCTTTGCAGCCTGATACATCAAGTACTACGACGGCATTACGCTCACGGATTACTTTCACGACGGATTTTCCAACACATTCGTAAATTGCTCTACGCCTTTTGTTCAGGAACCGGAAATGCTTTGCCTTCCATCTGTTCAAAGGCAAAACGCAAGGATGGCGGTACCGGGTGGGGACGCCCGGTATGATAATTCGTCCAGACCATCACAGAACGCCCGGTTGCAAATACGCGCTCGTGTTCCAGCACATCACGTATCACGTGTTCCATGATATAGCTGGTGCGACCAACCCTGGCCACGCGCACACCTACTTCGACCTGGTCTCCGCGTACCAGGGGCAGCATGTAAGTGCAGGTAATCTCTTTGACCAGCATACCATAACGATGGCCGCGCGGCCCCGTCTGGATGCGAGGATTGTCCTCCTGGTGCTGGTGTTCTTCCTCAGAAGGCCATTGTTTAAGCCAGGGTTCCAGTTGATCGAGGTAATGACTCCTGGCCTCCTCAAAATAAATGAAATACACCGTGTTATTGACATGGGCCAGTGGGTCAAGATCGCGAAAACGGATCTGTACAGGATACCAGCTGGGGAAATGCTCTTCCATGAGTCTACTCACCTTTCAAAAGTTGTACTATTCAATAAAATAATACCAGACTATACAATTGTATTTACAAATTCAAAACATACTGATCTAAATCTCTTTCTTTGTCGTAGACTACTATGAACCAATTGATAGAGAAGGCAGCTATGCATACTTTTAAGGATGATACTACCGCTAATGAACTGAGCGACGAGGCTCTCCTGAGCGCCATTGCAGGCGGCGCGGTCTGGGCTATGGACTCACTTTACCAACGCTATAGTCGAATACTTTACTCGATGGCCTACCGCATGGTAGCCGATCATCAGATTGCAGAGGATCTGCTGCAAGACGCTTTCCTTTCCGTCTGGCGACGGTCAACCACATTCTCACCGCAGACCGGGGCGGCGCGTAGCTGGCTAATTTCTATTTTACACCACCGCGCTATCGATCACTTGCGCCGCGTGCGCAGGCGTTCCAGCCTCCAGGAAGCGCCCTTAGACGAAATCGAACTCGATGAAACCACCGCAGTGCCAGACGTGTGGGATGAAGCATGGCGTTCAGTGCAGAGTTCGCAGGTGCGGGCAGCACTCATGAAAATCCCAACCGAACAACGCATGGTGATCGAACTTGCTTATTTCCAGGGTTGGACGCATACGGAAATCGCCGAAGGAACCCAGACGCCCCTCGGAACGGTCAAGGCGCGCATGCGCCTCGGCCTAAACCACCTCAAACGCGCGCTGCTCGAACAGGGCATAGACGAAATCTGACCCTCGACTGCTCCTCTTCATGGCCGTTTTTTATATTTACTCTCAAAACAAAAGCCTGTCTTCTTGCTTCACAGACGGCGTTATGCTATTATCGCTGGGACAAAAGCGATACTTCTAAAGGGGGATATGAAGCAGGCATGCAGTTCACCACGCCTACCCAACAACTCACCACCTGTCCGCAATGCGATAATGTTGTGCGCATCGACGCGGAATTTTGCAATATTTGCGGCAAACGACTTCGACCAGCCAATACAGTATCCTATCTCTCCACCGGACAACAGGGAGAGGACGATGAAGAGTATGAAGACGACGAAGACTATCTCGACGATGAAAACGAAGGCGAACCCGGCACGACCTCGCTAACGCTACAGAAAGCGCCGTCTTCCACCGCCATCCCACCATCTGCCAGCGAAATCCTCGGCCAGTTGCGCCGCTTGCAAGAACAGACAGATCAGATGGAACGCTATTTTCCAGCCGACCTGCCTGGCAAAGAGCAGAAATTGAGCGCCTGGAAGAAACAACTCCTGCGCGCCCTGGCCTGCATCGAGTTATGCGAACGCCCGCAGTTCCAGCAGACCGAATCGCAGCAGCCACTCAAATTGCGCCATCACATCGCCGAGGCCGCCCGCGCTCTCGATTTCACGCGCGAATATACGGTCAAACTGGTCGGTCACGCCGGCGCGGGCAAAAGCACGCTCCTGGCAGCCTTGATCGGGCAGGACATTTTTCCACGCCTGGCCGGGGGAGCAGTTACGGGAGTATGTACGCGCGTTCGCCTGTGCGGCAGGCAAGAGCAAGAAGAGATGCGCGCCCACTTCCTGACCCGCTCCGCTTTCGACGCCCTCTTGAAAAATACGCAGCAGAGCATTAAAGAGACGGCGAGCCAGCAGACTCGCGAGGCGCTGGCGCGCGAGTTGGCAATAGTGCTCAAAGCCGGAGAAGCCTACGGCGAGCAATATCTACGCGAAGGACAGGCATACGTCGAACACATCCCACGCGCTCGCTGGCAAGCGGAAAGTAGCCGCTATATCGAAGAACCATCACGTGATAGCGAAGAACCGCGCCTGGTGCGCCTGATCGATTATGTCGAATACACCGTGCATGGCGGCGCTCATGCGCTGCTGCCACCCGGCAGCGTGCTGGTCGATTTACCCGGAGGCTCAGCCGGGCAACTACACCACGATGCTATCCTGCGCGACGAATTGAACAATGTGGATGCAGTGATACTCGTGGTCGGCAACAACCGTTTCGGCGATGACGACCGCACGCAGCGCATCTTTGACATGGTCAGGCGAAAAGTGGTGCAGGGACGTTCGCCAGAAGTGGCTGCGCGCATGGTCTACCTAGCAGTGACCCACTGGGACGAGATCAATTCCGCAGCCAGCCTGGAAAAAGCCCTGGGCAGCCTGCGGCCTCTGCTGCGCGACCTGCCTCCAAATTATAGCAGCTACCATCACCATGGCGGTGACAATGGCTATTTCTTCTATCCACTGCGCGCGCTCGATGGCTTGCTGGCTACTCTTGGACTCGAAAAACAAAAACTCGACGCTGATCGGCAGCAGGAAGGGCGCGACTATGCAGGGCGTATCCTGAGCGTCTATCCCGAACTGCTCAGGATCGACGCGACATTGCCCACAGGCGCGGCAGCACAAGAATACCAGAAGGTCAGCGCGAAACAGCATGAAGCGATGCTGCGTTACAGCGGGTTGCCGGAGCTGACCAGAGACTTACAAACATTCCTGACCACTAACCGCTATGAAGTGCAGTTGCGCCAGGCCGAAACGCAACTGGCGATGGCCTTGCAGCAATTGGAAGACTTTTGCTGGGAGCAACTCAACCAGCATGGTATTCAAAGCCGCGACCTGGAGGAACTGCGCCAGGAAATCAACATGCGCCAGAGCAAGCGTGGCGCAACGCGCTTTGAACAGATACAACGTCGCACCCATAGCATGCGCGACGCCTGGAAAGACGCGCTCAAGGAATTTGACGAGGCTATTCGCGCCGACAATAACGCTTTCCACCATGCGCTACTCACAGCGCACGATCGCGCTGCCCGGCGCATCAAGATTCGCATCTTGCAGGGCCACTTTGACCACTTCATCAAAGTAGGTTTGCACATCCAGGCAGACTCGCCCGCCATGGAAATCGGTAATCGCTGGGTCGATATCGACGGCTGGAATCTCATCAAAGACTTGCGTGTCAGCTTCACCGCCGCCCTGGAACGCGAGATGCAGGAACCAGCTCGCACGCTGGCCGAAGCTTTCTTGATATCAATCGCGCACAAAGAAGAAATCGACGGTTCTCTCGATATCCACAATGTCGCGCTGGGTGAGTACGGCGGCGAACTGGACGAGATACAGAAAGCCTATGGCAAGCTCAAACGCTCTATTCGCGATAAAGCGCGCGATGTGTGTCTCTACGTCACGATGGGCGAACTGCTGAACGAAGAGAAATACGCGCCAAGCAAAGATGATCCCGCCGTTAGCGCGCTCTATCGCCTGGCAGCCACGCCCGGCAAACCAGAAGACATCATCCAACAGTCTCGCCAGTTGATGGGACCCATTCTCGATGTGATCTGCGGACACCTGGCGCAGAGTACCGAACGTCGCATTGCCCATCTCTTCCGCTACGAATTGGATAAGCTAGAGGAGCGCCAGGCATTCGACAGCGACCGCCTGGATGTGCCACCAGCTACGCAGCCTGGCGCATTCACCGAACTGATAAACCGCCTGTACAGCCTGCTTGCCGAGCGCGTCCTGACCTCCAACACGCTGCGCGAGCAACTCGATCTGCTCCAGGCTCAGCAGGAAATGGATGTTGATCGCTGGATCGAGTTAATCAACGATACCGAGGCACTAAAAACCATGCACAGGCAGGCATGAAAAGGCCGGAAAGCTGATATTTTGAAATCGCTTTCCGGCCCTCAAACGGTCGGGGAATGGGAATCATTCCCCTTACCGCCCCCAGTACAATGACCCTTGTGCCAAACCACTATGTGTCCCCCCCAGGACATCCCCCCATGTGGCTTTCCCCCATAAACAATGGTACAGCCCGGACGGTTGCATTACGGTTAACAAGCCATTGAGAATCGATAAAGATTTATAATATGATGGTTAAGATAATTTAACCTCGATACGCCAAAATACAACCTCTTAACACTTGACCTCACGCCAGATTAGATGATATGCTCCCAACAAGAAATGTAACTGCTGTTTCATTTCACATAAATTCAAAGATCAAATAGAGTTTTCCAGTATAGAGGTGCCAGCTTGGATTATCAGATATCGATCATTGGTTTGTTTATCGGCTTTCTCGTTGGCCTGACGGGTATGGGCGGCGGAGCGTTGTTAGCCCCCATCATGATTCTCGTTCTCAAAGTTCCCCCTGTCTGGGCTGTTGGCACCGATAACGCCTATTCGGCTGTCACGAAAGCGCTTGGTTCAATCGTGCATATCCGCCAGAAAAACGTCAACCTCAAAGTCGCGCTCTGGCTGGCCAGCGGCAGCGTTCCCGCCACAATTCTGGGTGTCAGCATCGTCCAGTACATCCACAAACATTTTGGCGAAGCCATCAACGGCATTATCGTGCGCAGCATCGGTTTCACGCTCCTGCTGGTCGCCGTCCTGCTGGTTGCCAAACCATTCATTATGCGCCGCGTAGAACGCAAGCAGCGTGAAGGGAAGAAACAGGCCGCGTTAACTGGCGAACCTGTAGCGGCAGAAAACGATTCACGCTGGCAAAAACGCTACCGCCCCCTGACAACCGTATTGATTGGCGCAATCGTTGGCCTGCTGGTCGGCCTGACATCGGTAGGCAGTGGCACGCTCATTATGGTGTCGCTGGCATTTCTCTTCCCTCGCCTCTCCACCAAAGAACTGGTTGGCACCGATATCTCTCACGCGGTAATGCTGCATATCGCGGCTACAATGGTCTATTTCGGCGCGGGTACCATCAACTGGACGCTGGTGGGTCTATTATTACTCGGCTCTCTCCCCGGCGTATTCATGGGCAGCAAGCTCAGCAAATTTATGCCAGACCGCGTAATGCGCCCCATCCTGGCCGTTGTGCTGGTACTTTCCGGCTGGAAACTGATCTAGCCCTGGGAGAAATTGAAGAGCGTTAATGTTGCATCCATATCAGCTACAGAATATAATAGCCGGGAGAGATTTATCCCCGGCTTTTTCCATATCTCTTCAGTGCATTTTTGACGGGAGGTTGTAAGGTGAGATGCTACAGGTGTAACACAGAAAATCCAGGGCACAATACCTATTGTGATAACTGCGGTTCTATGCTTCATGATATCGCTCCAAATGATCAGGCAAGTGCAGGCTTTGCACCCGACTCTCGTACCGCTTCTCCCTTACAGGTAAGTTACGAATATCCTTCGCAGTTACCCGATTATGCTTATTCTCCACAGTTGTTAGAACGTCAGAAAATCCTTAACGAGTCAATGTTAAGTCGTCTCATACGCATTGTTCTGTATATCATAGGTATATTCATCGCGGCAATTGGACTCTTCGGCACATTTACTACTTTCGGAACCAGCGACAGAGTAACCAGTATTGCTCTGTTTTTCATGTTTGCATTGATCACCGCAAGCGTGGTCATCTTCATACGCACGCGCAAAAGAATGAGGAAATTGCGTTGGCCTACACGTTTCTGGTGGATTGGCGGTGACATCGCAGGCTTTTTTATGGCAGCAGCCCTGGTTTTTGCAGTGGGAAAGCTGACTGATCCGTTGCCAAATTATTTGTTCGGAATTACCGTGCTGGCATTCGGACTTGTCCTGGCAGGAGCAGCTTATTGGTAGATAAGAAATAAGTCCTCCCCCTTGATAGCCACATTTACCTATATCGTTCTTCTTCCACGTGTCGATTTTACTTCGTAGGGGTGCCATGTATCGCACCCTATGCATCGCATGAGAGGAATTCATGAGAGGAATAATAGAACCAGCTGGAAGAAAGAGCAAGACCTTGTCGAAAGATGCGCAACGGACACGATTCTTATGGCTGCGTATTGTAATTCTGGGGTGCGTTCTGCTGACATTGCTAGTGTCAGCGGCTATTGCTTCGGGACAACAGGCAAGCGCAGCCCGTGTCAAGGCAGCGCCTGTCAAAGCCGGCTCCGTCTGGGTAGTATCAAAATTAGTGCCCGGAAGCGTACACGGAGTCGCGCTCAACGCTCTATCAACACCCGCGGGTATACCCTGGGTGAAGATAGCCTATCCAACTTGCGGCGCTGGCAATCTCAACGGCTCGGCTTTGCAGAAGGCTATACAAAGTTACCACAATAAGGGCATCCACGTACTCCTGATCTACTGCCAGCCTCAGCCAAAACAACTTTACGACACGAGTTTGCTGAGAGATGCGGCACAGGCGCGAGCAGACGCCGTGCAGTGTGGCAACGAGCAGATGAAATCAGGCAAATACAACAATTATGTAACACCCGCCAGTTTCGCGAGATTCTTTGATCTTTGTCAGGGCGCGATGCACGCGGTAAACCCGGCCATTTCCATCGTGCTTGGCGCGCTTGATCCCCATGTTGCCGGCTATGATTACAAACTGATGATGGGACAGGTGGCTTACCTGAACCAGATGCAAACCGCTATGAATACGCAGGTACATCGACATGGTAACTGGCAATGGCGTTCGCAAATCGTGGGTATCATCAATAGCTGGCACGATGGCTATCCCAGCCTCTCCGTCAATAACCTGCTCGGCCTCTTCACGTTCTGGGCCAGCCAGTTCCACGTGAATCTCAACAGCGGCGCGCTTGGGCAACACATGTGGGTCGTGGAAGATACTGGTTGTTTCAGGGGTTGCGACAATAATATCAACACGAATGCGCGCATAGCCATCGCACACATCATGGCCTTGATCGTCGATACGCAAACCACCATGCGGTACCGCGTTCCATACTTCTTCTTCAGCGACCGCGATTTCATCTCGCAGAAAATTTACTGGCCCATCGGCCTGGAAACTGTCACTGGCCAATCGAAAGCAATACGCCAGGATTTACGCATGGGGAGCCGCGCCGTCACCCTCAGTTGCGCGCGCGGGCGCATCACCGTGGTGGACCAGGTGAAATTGCTGGCATCGCTCTACAATGGGTGTTCCTTGCAGGGAAACTGGTACAAAGCGCTGATTTAGCCATGTTTGAGTGTAGCGTATATCTGTCGTTATCATGTGGTATTTTGTCCAAAGTACCGGCGTAAAGTGTTGGTGTCACCGATAGACGAACGATTGAAAACTATCATTCTCGAAACCATTGAGAAGTGGGGACAAGAGTTCTTTGAGATGGAAGTCATGCCCGATCATGTGCATTTGCTGGTAGGATGTGATCCACAATTCGGGATACACCGGTTGGTGAAGTACATCAAGGGAACGAGTAGCCGCTACTTGCGGCAAGAGTTCCCACAACTCAAGCGGAAACTGCCTAGCTTGTGGACAAACTCCTACTTTTGTGCAACGGTGGGAGGTGTGACGCTGGACACGCTCAAGCGCTACGTGGAGGGACAAAAAGGCCAATGAAGCAGGCGTTTAAGTATCGGCTCTATCCCACGAAGAAGCAAGAACAGAAGCTCTTCTGGACGCTCACGAGATGCAGGGAACTTTACAACGCGGCACTCACAGAGCGTAAGGAAGCCTATCGCATGGCTGGCATGTCAATCAGCTACTATGAACAAAAGCGCGATCTACCAGAAATCAAGGCGGAGCTACGAGAAGAGTACCAGGATATTCATAGTCAGGTGCTACAGGATGTGCTCTTGCGCGTCAAACGGGCCTTCGATGCGTTCTTTCGACGGGTCAAAAATGGTGAGAAGCCAGGCTATCCCAGGTTTCAAGGCCGTAACCGTTATGATAGCTTCACCTATCCGCAAGGGGGCTACTCGCTCACTGCTGATAACCGTGTGTGCCTCTCGAAGATTGGCAGTATCAAGGTGAAACTGTATCGAGCGATCAAAGGAACCATCAAAACCTGCACGATTAAGTACGAAGCGGGCCAATGGTACGTTGTGTTTGCTTGCGAGATCAATCAGCCTGAACCGTTGCCAGTTGTAGAGAGTGAGATGGGAATTGATCTAGGGGTGATACACTTC
>DATLSI010000131.1:0-30894 GCA_035534255.1 Ktedonobacteraceae bacterium
GCTGTTGATGCTGGAACCGCGCTGGCGGCCCACGGCGTCGATTTCGTCGATGAAGATGATACTCGGCGCGGCTTTCTTGGCCTGGTCAAAGAGGTCGCGCACGCGGCTCGCGCCCACGCCCACCAGCACCTCGACAAACTCAGAACCGCTCATGGAGAAGAACGGCACACCCGCTTCACCCGCTACGGCACGAGCCAGCAGCGTTTTGCCGGTTCCCGGAATGCCTACCAGCAGCACGCCGCGCGGAATCTTGCCGCCGAGCTTCTGGAATTTCCCCGGCGTCTTCAAAAACTCAACAACTTCCACCAGGTCATTTTTAGCCTCGTCAACGCCAGCCACATCCGCGAATGTGGTGCTGGGACGGTCTTCCAAAACAACTTTCGCTTTGCTCTTGCCGAAACTGAAGATGTTTTGCTGACCCTGCGTAGCGCGACGAGCTATGAAGAAGAAGACTCCTATCACGAGTATCCAGGGCAACAAATTGAAGATGATAGTCAACAAGAGACTATTATCAGAAGCTGCTTTTGCCTGATAGCTGACATGATATTTATTCAACAGCGTGGTAAGATTCGGATCGCCGTTGGGAAGCACCGTGAAGTGAAAAGTGGTGCCTGGTTTGCCGAGTCCATTCACATCCACTACGGTTTGAGTTGTTTTAAAATCTCCATTGGCATCCTGTCCGCTAAATGTCACATCCTTGACATTTCCGGCAGCAACTTCCTGGTAAAAGGTGCTATATGGTATCTCAATCGCATTAGGGTTGCTACTACTTGAACCCTGCGTAAAGAACTGGATCAGGTACCATCCCAACAATAGGAGACCGAGTATGATCAGGGTACGCACAATAAGCGTCATTCCTGACGTGCGCGGTGGGCCGCCATTCCCGTCGCCATTATTCCCTCCGTTGGGATTAGGACGCTGTGGGATGTTCGGCCTATCATTGGGATTGCGCTGGTACATATACTGAGCCTGAGCATCCATAGATTCAGACCTGCTTTCTTGTTATGGCCGTTGACCGGCTAATCCGGTCTGTGTGATTGACTTTGCTATATAAGGATAATAACTTGTTTTCAGGCTACTCGCAAGTACGGACGCGATAAAGCTTGACACTTGTGGAAGCGCAAGCAATAGCCTGAACGTCATCTACTATGATTTACGATATATGTACGTATCAGATTACATAAAAGTTGCCGAGGTTGGCAGTCATTTGCAAAGATTGCTAAATATGATATACCTCTTACAGAGGCACAATGCAAAAGAGAAAGTACCGGGTTTTTACTTCCGTGGACTGATATGGACCCGCAACCAGGATTCGAAACGATCCGTTGCTGCTTCCAGGTTTCCAGTTCGTTCAGCCACAGCCTCCAACTGAAGAGCCAAATCGATAGGGTCTCCAACAATAGCGATTCCATTCACGCGTAAGAAAACATCGCAAGCAGCAAAAGCTGTGCGTTTATTGCCATCAAGAAAAGCCTGCGCCTGTGACACACCTACCGCTAATAGGACGGCCTGGCGAATAATATCAACCTCTTCATAATAAGCTGCCATGCGCGGGCGCATAATGGCCGATTCCAGCAGTCCCTCTTCCCTTAAAGATGCGGGACCGACACCGAACTTTCCCATCATCGCCCCGTACAACGCTAGCACATCCGCCAAACTCAGGTAGCGTATTTCTGCCATTATTTATATGCTCTTAATTTTCGGCCAGGTAGCGATATGTCTTTTCATTTTGCTGCCAGCTTTCCTCGAAAGCTTTGCGCAGATCAGGCGATATGACAGGGCGTATCTCTGCCGGACGAATTTCAATAGATAGGAGCTGCCCATCGCGGAGATTTTGGCGTTCCACTTCTTCTTTTGGAATAGTTACGACATAGCTATTACCGACTTTACGTAGTTTTTGCCAGAGCATAATAATTCTCCTTTTCCGTATATGTTGTATATACTCCTGCTACGAATGATACGACACTATTTTCTTGATGTCAAGCTGGCTGGATGTTGTATAATTTGAGCGTATTAAAAAATGAGAACATCGAGGTATGACGTGGAACATTGTTACGCACTCATCGTCGGCATAGAGCACTATCAAGACGCAGCACACTATCCATCCCTGCCGTTTGCCCAGGCAGACGCGGAAAGTTTGTACCAACTGTTGATCGATCCCGAACGCGGCGGATGGCCCGCCGAAAATGTGGTCTATCTGGCAGGCGAGGACGCGACACGCGATGAGATCGAGAGTCAGTTGCGCGAACTCTGCCTGGTGCGCGCCCAGTCGGTTGACCTGGTGCTCATTTATTTCGCGGGTTACGCGCTGCTCGACCCCGCGACGCAGGATGGCTACCTGGTTCTGCTCGCTACAAAAGCGGAACGACCTGCTACTGGTTTGCACATCCCCACGCTCATCGATCACTATTTGTACGATTCCAAAGCCGGCAATATCCTGACAATGCTGGATGTAGCGCACGCTGGAAGCGTCTGGAAACACGCGAAACCGGCAGAAGAAGCCGCGCTACTTTTCGGCCAGTCGCTCAGCGATTTGCCGCGCGATAAAGGACGCGTCGTTCTGACATCACAACGCCGGGCTGAGATATCCAGGCCGCAGATGGAGCAGGGACACGGAGCTTTTATCGCGCGCCTGCTCGACGCTCTGGAAGGGGAAGCGGTCAACCCGCGCACAGGACGCATTACACTCGGTACCCTCTATGATTACCTCGACGAAACGATGGAGCGGGATCAAGCCTGGTTTCCGCAGAAATTCGGCCCTGAATATGGAGCGATGACGCTCATCGAGTGGGCGGAATGGAAAACCGCTTCTACGCCCCTGCCGCCTGGCCGCGAACGTCGCGTGGTAGGAGTCGAGGTGACGCCTCTGCACATTCTCACCGGCCATCACGGACATGTCGATGACGTGGTGTTCTCACCGGATGGCGCAATTGTTGCCTCGTGCGGAGAAGATATGACGGTGCGCCTGTGGAACACTGAGTCAGGCGAGTTGCTGCACACCATCACAGGACACGAAGGAGCGGTTATGGGCGTCGATTACGCGCCCGATGGCAAGATGGTTGCCTCTTGCTCCGAGGATAAGACGGTACGATTGTGGGATGCTCGCTCCGGCGAGGCATTACGGGTGCTACAGGGCCACAACAGCGCAGTCTGGACGGTCGCCTTCTCAATCGATAACCGCATGCTGGCCTCCTGCTCCAATGATGAAAGCGTGCGCATCTGGAATCCCGCGACAGGCGAAACCATGCATGTCTTGCAGGGACATCACAACGTGGTGGTTGGCGTCGATTTTTCCTACGATAGCATGCTGCTGGCCTCATGCTCTTTTGATAAGACCATCTGCCTGTGGGACATGCGCACAGGCACGTTGCAACGCCGCCTGCGCTATAGCGACATCGTCTACGGCGTGGCGTGGTCGCCCGATGGCAATTTGCTGGCCTCCTGTTCCGCCGATGGCTCTATCTGCCTGTGGGATACCTCCAACGGCCAGCTCGCGCAAATCTTGACGGGTCATGATGGGGCAGTCTGGACGGTCGATTTCTCAGCCGATGGCCGCCTGCTGGTCTCCGGCTCTGAAGATGGCTCTCTTAAACTATGGGACGTACGCCAGGGGCGCGCCCTGCAAACCATCAATCATCGCATCGAGGTTTACGGCGTGGTGTTCGGGGCAAACGGCCTGCTGGCCAACAGCGCCGAGGATGGGGCTGTGCGCGTCTGGCAAACAGAGGTGATTGAAGGGTAAGTAACAAACAGAACATATATAATGTAACAGCTTCACTGTTACATTATATATGTTCTATTTGTTACTTTCTTACTGTTTCGATGGTTTTGCGCACAATCTCTACAAAATCTGGTTTGATACTCGCTCCACCAACTAACGCGCCATCTATATCAGGATGCGCCATGAACTCGCCGATATTAGCTGAGGTTACGCTGCCCCCATACAGTACACGCACAGCTTTCGCAGCCTCGTCGCCATACATCTCGCCGTAAAGCTGGCGGATATAGTGTATTACGTCACCCGCGCCCTCAACGGTGGCGGCTTTGCCGGTGCCTATGGCCCAGATCGGTTCGTAGGCGATCACCACCTCTTTCACCTGTTCGGCTGGAAGATTAGCCAGACTGTGCCGTGACTGGTGGTGAATCACTTCCCTGGTCTGTCCGGCCTCGTATTGATCGAGGTGCTCGCCGATGCAGACAATCGGGCGCAGCGCATGATGCAGGGCAGCCAGGGTTTTCTTGTTGACCAGTTCGTCACTTTCGCCAAAGTAGGCGCGGCGTTCGGAATGGCCGAGAATGACAGTTGTGCATAGTTCGCGTACCATCGAGGGGGCCAGTTCGCCGGTGAAGGCTCCCTTTTCCTCGAAGTACATGTTTTGCGCTCCCAGTTCGATACGCTGGTGATACTGTTCGCGCATAACCTGGGCAACAGCCGCCAGCGAGATGGCTGGCGGACAAAGGATCGACATGATATGCGAGGATGCTTCAATAAGCAGTACCAGGTCTGGCAGTATCTCCCCGGCGAAAGCGGCGGCCTGTCCCGGACCATAGTTCATCTTCCAGTTACCCGCGATAATGGCGGTGCGTGTGCGTGTACTCATGCTGGTTTATCCTGTAATGCTGCAACACCCGGAAGTACGCGGCCCTCCAGGAACTCAAGCGACGCGCCGCCGCCCGTTGAGACATGCGTCATATGCTCAGCCGCGCCCGCCGCGTCTACTGCCGCCGCCGAATCGCCGCCGCCAATAATGGTAGTCGCCCCCGCTTGCGTGCGCTGCGCCAGAATATCTATCATGGCATTTGTGCCTCTGGCAAAAGCTGGCATTTCAGCTACGCCCAGCGTCCCATTCCATATGATGGTCTGCGCATCTGCCAGCGCCGCGCGGAATGCTTCTATAGTAGCCGGGCCGATGTCTAGAATGCGCCAACCGGCCTGAACATCACCGGCAGCGACTACTTTATGCTGTGCGTCGGCGGCGAAGCGGTCCGCCACGACCACATCGACAGGCAATACAAGGGTCAACTTTTTACTGCGCGCTCTGGCTATCAAGTCACGTGCCAACTCCATTTTGCCGTCCTCGTACAGAGAATCGCCAATTTCGTAGCCCTCCGCTTTGAGGAAGGTATTAGCCATGCCGCCGCCGATCAACAATATATCGACCATGCTGATGAGCCGCTCCAGCACCTTTATCTTATCGGAAACTTTGGCACCACCCACAATGGCGGCAAATGGCCGTCGCGGATCTTCCAGAGCCGATCCCAGGAAGTTGAGTTCTTTTTCCATCAGAAAGCCGGCTACCCCTGGCAGGAAATGCGTCACTCCTTCGGTCGAGGCATGCGCTCTGTGCGCGGTGCCGAAAGCGTCATTGACATAGAGTTCGCCCAGCGCGGCCAGTTGTTGGGCGAAGGCGGGATCGTTCTTCTCCTCCTCCTGGTGGAAACGCAGGTTTTCCAGCAATAATATCTGACCCACCTGCAGCGATCTGGCCTGAGCTTCCACCTGCGGCCCGATGCAATCAGCCGCCATCTCGACGGGTTTGCCCAGTAGTTCGCTCAGGCGTTGGGCAATGGGCACGAGGCTCAACTTCTCGACCACTTTGCCATCGGGGCGGCCAAGGTGCGACATGAGGATGAGCGCGGCCCCATGATCGAGGACATACTGGATGGCAGGCAGCGCGGCACGAATGCGGGTGTCGTCAGTGATGTGCCGTTCCGCGTCGAGCGGCACATTGAAATCGACGCGCATCAAGACGCGCTTCCCGGCGACATCGATATCGCGAATGGTCTTCTTATTCATGGCGATAGTTCCCTAAAACCCTTTTTGCGCGATGAAATGGGTCAGGTCGGCCACGCGACTGGAGTAGCCCCATTCGTTGTCGTACCACGCGATGACCTTGACCATGTTGCCGATCACCATCGTAGACAGGCCATCGATGATCGAGGAATGAGAATCACCCCGGAAGTCGGTCGAGACCAGCGGCTCATCGGTGTAATCAAGGATGCCCTTGAGCGGACCGGCCGCCGCGTCTTTGAAGGCCTGGTTGACCTCGTCTTTGTTGGTCTCTTTGCGCAGGGTTGCCACGAAATCGACCACCGAGACGGTAACGGTTGGCACGCGCAGTGACATGCCATCGAAGCGTCCCTTGAGTTCGGGAATGACGAGCGCCAGCGCGCGAGCCGCGCCTGTGCTGGTAGGAATGATGTTTACCCCGGCGGTGCGAGCGCGACGCAGGTCTTTGTGAACCTGGTCCAGGATACGCTGGTCATTTGTATAGGAGTGGATGGTATTCATGAGGCCCTTTTCGATGCCAAAGGTGTCGTTGATGACTTTGGCAGCAGGGGCCAGGCAGTTCGTTGTGCAGGATGCGTTAGAGACGATATTGTGTTTGGCGGGATCATACATGAAATCGTTGACGCCCAGCACGATGGTCAGGTCTTCACCAGTAGCGGGAGCCGAGATGATAACTTTCTTTGCGCCGCCCTTGATGTGCGCGGCGGCTTTAGCTGCGTCGGTGAAGAGGCCGGTTGACTCAATCACAATGTCAACGCCCAGGTCTCCCCAGGGAATCTGCGCGGGGTCGCGCTGCGAAATTACTTTAACTCTATGTCCGTTTACGATCAGTGAATCGGCAGTAGCCTCGACCTCGCCGGGGAAACGGCCATACGTGGAGTCGTATTTTAAAAGATGAGCGTTGGTTTTGGTATCGGTCAGGTCGTTCACGGCCACAACTTCAATTTCGTGGGGATAGCGTTCCAGGAGTGCCTTCATCGATTGACGCCCGATGCGTCCGAAGCCGTTGATACCTACGCGTGTAGTCATATGGTATGTTCTCCTTTTGCACGATGTAGTAAATATAAGTTGCTGCTTGTCCAGTGGTGCATATGTGCTTGATATGTTTCACGTGAAACATACAACAACTATGGAGGATAGCGCTACTCGCATATCCTCTAAAAGAGTACCATGCGGCACGAGTCAACAGCAAGGCTAATTATCACAGCCTCCTCTCAACCTCTTAGGCTATGAAGCGCGCCCCTACGAAATCTGGGGAACGGGAATGACGCCAATCGAAAAGCGGACATAATCGCCGCTATAACCAAACCCTGAACCTGGTACGCCCGCGATGCCCGTTTTCTCGAAGAGCGAGAAGGTATCTTCTCCCTTTTTTAGCTGACTCCAGTTGTAGACGGTAGCATCATCGCCGAGATAAATCTGCTCAAACAGATTTTGCTCCTGGTTGATATGATGCAACTGCGCGACTAGCCGCTCGCGACGCAGGCGATAAAGGGCGCGCAGCTTTTCGACCAGCCACGGACGCGACTGGATGAGGCGGTAATAGGCCATGTAACGCAGTTGCCATTCACCCGGCAGCGAGGCTGTGCTGTTCGTCCAGCCGGGCATAAGCGCTGGTGCGAGCTGCGCGTCGCCAATTGTCACGTAGCCGAAGCGCTCGCCTGTTAATGTGAATGACTTGGAGAAACTGCTGATGAAGATGGTATGCACCAGCACATCGGGCGTAACAAATGTCTCCATACGCTGCTTATCCGCTGCCGGTTCGGAGGTACCGATGTAAGCGAGGTCAGCCAGCAGGTAAAGCGCGCGCCCGGCTTCCCAGTATGGGCGCAGCACAGCATAAAGCGCGCGGAGTTCATCACCAGTATAGCCAAAGGTGGTGGGATTATTGGTAACTGTAATCGAGATGAGGCCGATTTCAGGCCATTGTCGGAGTAATTCATCGAGTTTGGCAGGAGTTATTTTAAAAGCATGTTCGGCTTCGGTGCGAAAGTAACGCAATTGATATCCATACGAGCGAGCCTGCCATTCAGGCACATTAAAGCCCGGAGTAGGGAACAGGATAGCGGGTGTAGCGACATTGCGCTCGCGAAAAACCTGGCGCATGGCGCGCAATACTTTGTCGGAGCCATCCATCGCGCCCAGTGCCAGGTGTACCTGCTCCTTTTTCACAGGTAGCCCCCATTGGCGCATGTCACCTGCCAGCCATTCGCGCAATAATGGGTTGCCGGTGCCAGGAATATCATAAATGCGCACATCAAAATGCTGCTGGAGTAATATTCGCTCGCATTCCATCATCTGTTCGCGCAGCCAGAGATAGGTTTCACCGCTGGCGGTGTAGCCATATAGTTGTTCGCCGGGCAGCGCGACACCAATTTCATCAGCCAGCATGCGAAAGTCGCCTGCTCCTCCGGCTTCCCCCTCGCACTCGCTGACCCGGCGCAAATCAACGTCACCAATAGTGCGGTTGACAATCTCAGCCTGTATAATTGCTTCATCTATCTCATTATCACGGCATTGCTGCTCAAGTTCACCGACCATACGGGCCATGACGCGCGTAGGTCCTGACCCTTGAAAAATGACAGGGCGATAACGAGCTACCATCTGCTCTCGAAAAGCTCGCAGCAAAGCGCGCTGCTCCTGTTGGGATAGGGGTGTATGAGAAAAAGGTGCAGGTATTTCTATAGCTTTTTTGCGGGTAATCGCCATGATTCTTTCCTCCATTTGCGCTCACGTTGCGCAAAATTTACTGAAGGCACGCAATCGTCATCGACTGCTCTCAACTCGAAGTGTAGCATATTTTTTCGTGCATTAGCAAACGCGACCGGGGCCTGGAGCATGCATCGCTAATGTTTCACGTGAAACATCCAATTACAACGCCAGGACTTTATACGTGTTCCCACATAAAAATGTTTCACGTGAAACATTGAGGATCTATTCGATGCTCTCAAATGCTCCCTCATGAATAGCCAGGGTCAGTGCGTTAATATCGGGGGCCAGCACGCGATCCTCTTCGAGTTTTGTCACAAAAGAGCGCACAATTTCATACGCGTGCTGCGCTCCCAATCCGGGTTTCAGAGGCTTGCGAAATTCTAGCATCTGGGCTGCGCACATCAATTCGATAGCAACTACCTGCCGCGCCTGCTCAATTACACGCAGCAACTTGTGCGCGCTGGTCGCACCCATGCTGTTGAAGTCTTCCATGCCTGCCGACGTGGGAATTGAGTCGATGCTGGCAGGATGCGCAAGCACCTTTATTTCGTTGACAAGCGAAGCCGCTACGTACTGCGCGATCATAAAACCTGAGTTCAAGCCAGGATTGGGAGTCAGGAAAAGCGGCGCGCCTCCTTCGTCCCAGTCATGCGGCCCCATCAAGTTAAAAATACGCCGCTCGGAAAAACTTGCCAGTTGCGCCAGTGCGATTGCCATAAAGTCCAGCGCCAGCGCCAGAGGTTGCCCGTGAAAGTTGCCACCGCTCAGCACCTCGCCATCGTCGGGAAACACCAGCGGATTATCGGTCACGGCATCTAGTTCGCGCTCAAAAACACCTGCGCAGTAGTCCAGGGCATCACGCACCGCGCCCAACACCTGGGGCGCGCAGCGCATAGTATAGGGGTCCTGCACCCTGGGGCAATCGGCATGGCTAACATTGATCTCGCTTTGCGCGACCAACCTGCGCAGGCGAGCCGCGCTGATCTGCTGGCCAACCTGTCCCCTGCGCCTGTGAATACGTTCGTCCAATGGCGCGTGACTGCCCATTAATCCCTCAATGCTCATAGCGCAGGCCACTTCCGCCGCTCGCAACAGCACTTGTGCATCGTGCAGGGCAAGCACAGCGATGGCTTCCATCAAATGAGTGCCATTAATGAGCGCCAATCCTTCTTTAGCATGAAGTGAAATGGGTGTGAGTCCAGCGCGTTTGAGCGCGTCTGAGCCGCTATAACGCTGGCCCTCGACAATGGACTCTCCCTCGCCAATCAATGTCAGCCCAAGATGCGCCAGCGGAGCAAGATCACCACTCGATCCTACCGAACCACGCGATGGAACCAGCGGACAAATGCGCGCATTGAGCATGTCAATCAGCAGTTGCACCACTTCGACACGCACTCCTGAATGTCCGCGTGCCAGGCTTGCCGCCAGCAGAAGCATCATGGCTCGCGTTACCTCTTCGCTCAACGGCTCGCCCACGCCCGCCGAATGGCTGCGCAGCAAATTATGTTGCAACTCCGTCAACTGATCGTGCTGAATACGCACGCGGCTCAGGTGACCAAAGCCCGTGGTTACGCCATAAACCTTGCGCTCTTCAGCGGCCAGTGTATCGATTACCGCGCGCGCAGCCTGGATACGCGCCACCGCTTCACTACCTAACTCAACCGGAGCATAATGCCGCGCTACCACAATTACCTGCGCGGGTTCGAGCGCAAGCCCGTTGAGTAGAACATGTGTAAATTGTTCCGTCTTCATCGGAGAAGATTCCTTTCTGGCTACACTGCCTCTTGCAAGCATTGTAGCAGATTGCGAGAGGCAGTGTAAGTAGAGGAGTCATCATGACCTCTTTTCTTGCCGCACGTTCGCTAGAATCTGCGCGGCGGGTGCGGCTATCATTAATGCCAGCGTAACAATGAGTAAAGGAAGATTGACCAGGCGCGTGATGCCAGCCAGTTGAGGAGGAGCCAGCAGGACCAGGAAGTAGAGACATTGCGCCAGTCCCGCGTATTTACCCCACATTGTCGAGCCGAAACGCACCGGGTGAGCAAGTATAAAATAGCTGGCTAATGCTGCTAGCAAAGGCATGAGAAAGCGCGCCAACATGAGGATACCCACCCAAATCGGCAAAATGCCGCTCTGGATAAGAATCACTGTCACGGCCAGGTAAAGGCAAAAATCCGCTTCACCATCGGTTATTTGACCAAGTTTGCTCTGTGTAGAAGTGCGCCGCGCTATTTGCCCATCCAGTATGTCGGTGATGATCCCGCACAGAAAAGCCAGCAATGTCAGCGCGGTTGGAGTTGCCACACCGCCCACAAGTCTACCCAGCAAGAATGACGCGGCCAATCCGCGTAACTGTGCGCAGAAATTGGCGATACCGACGGTAGACAGAAGCGCGCCTGTCGATGGCTGGCGATTCAATCCCAGGTGCCAGTAAAGATCGTTGATCTGCCATGCCACGCAAAACAGGAAGCCAGGCAAAAGACGCAGCGCAACCGCTGGCCCCTCAAGCACAAAACTGCTCGAAAATAGCACAAAGGCCAGTCCACCGAGCACGAGACTTACACGACTCCATGAGCGTTTCAAGGTGGGGTTATCGCGAGCGGTTTGACGAGACATTTCCCACGAACGAGCAATAAAGCGCACCCAGGCTGCCGGGCTAAATTTTTCGTTGCGCAGCGTCTTCAACAAATCAACAACAAACTGGCTTTCGCTGGAAAGTGTCGAAGCCATCGATGATAGCCCTTCAAGATAGAAATGTTTCACGTGAAACATTGATACAAATCAAGACATATGTTTCACGTGAAACAATTTACTCCATCATTGCCAAATAATACACCACAGAGAACAACCGATTGCATGTCCTGGTATACATATCATGACGCGATAAGCACAGATTGCACAAGGTTTACGCCAAAGTGATAGCCAATCTCGTGATAGTCCGCAATAGACCACAAAGCCAGTTCGCCGCGCTTACCCACTTCGATGCTGCCAATTTGCTCGTGCAGGGCCAGCGCGCGCGCGCCATTTATGGTAGCCGCCGTCAATGCCTCTTCCAAAGTCATGCCCATTAATGACATCGCCAGACCCAGTATCATCTGCATATTTTCGCAATACGAGGTGCCTGGATTAAAATCGGTTGCCAACGCCACACGCAGCCCGCGCTCAAGCATGCGGCGCGCCGGTGGATAAGGACTGCGCAAGGTGTAGGAGCAACCGGGCAGCAATGTTGCTACGACACCGGCTTCTCGCATAGCATCCAGGTCCGCATCGCTGGCAAAATCAAGGTGATCGGCGGATATCGCGCCCAGTTCCGCCGCCAGTTGCGCGCCGCCCGACGCGCTCAACTGATCGGCGTGTAACTTCAGCAGATATCCCAATTCTTTAGCGCGTATCAGAATGCGGCGACTTTCTTCCAGCGAAAACGCCTCGCGCTCGCAAAATACGTCGCAGAAACGCGCCAGTCCGGCAAATGACGGCAACATTTCCTCGACTACCAGATCGACATACGCCTCACGCCTGTCGCGGTACTCGGGTGGCACGCTGTGCGCGCCCAGAAACGTCGGCACCACGCGCACGCGGCTGTGCTCATACACAGGGCTGGATTCCATGGCATTCAGATTGTTGATAATGTGCAGACACATTTCTTCCGTGACCTTATTTAGCCCGTACCCCGTCTTTACCTCTACCGTTGTCGTACCATGCTGGCGCATCGTCGTTAATCGCGCTATCGCCAGTTCCGTCAGTATTTTAGTATCCGCTCCGCGCGTTTCCCGCATCGTAGTCAGGATACCTCGTCCCTGCCCAAGTAGTTCGCCATAGCTCACGCCCTGGCGGCGCAGGTGAAACTCTTCCGCCCGGTCGCCCGCGAAAACCAGGTGCGTATGCGAATCTACCAGGCCCGGAGTAACTACCAGACCCTGCGCGTCGATTGTGGTGATTTCACTCATTGAAGAATCAGCATTATGCAGGAAGGTTGGTTTAGCATCATCATCGCGACCTAGCCACACTATGACCCCATCATGCATGGCAACTGCCGCGTTATGGATTACCTGTAATGGGCCAGATGCTCCCTCTATTGGCTGCTGCGCTACAGTGACAAGCTGCCCAATATTGCGAATGACCATATTAGACTGTATTCGCGGTTGCAGTGGGTCGGGCATCATTGCTGTACCTCCTTTGATTTGGATTAGTTTTCTAACCATCGTTATAACACACAAGCGTAATAGCGACCAGTAGGGACGTATCCACCCTTGCTCTTAACACCGGGATTTGATACACTGTTGGCAACAGCGCGCGATGTAGCGCGCCCCTAAAATTCATCCAATGTAGTAATCCAGAGTAAGGAAAGCGCTGATGCGAGCAATTGATGATAGTCATCCCAAATTCGCGGCGGTAATGCGCGAATTGCTGATCTGGAAGCAATTGCCGGAAAGCGATATGGCGATCCTGGTTCCTCGATATTTCCTGGTAACAGATGACTTTCGCGACATGGAAGATCAGGGGTTGCTCACCATGGCTTTTTATGGTGACGAATACGTAATTAGCCCGACCACCTACGGGCGGCTCTGGCTGGAACAATACGACGCAGAGCAGAAAGAGAAGGAGAATAAAAGTGCCGGACTATGATGCACAAGTTGAAGAAGAGGCATTTCCATACAAAACCATCGGGACCGACGAGGCAAAACAGATGATCGAGGCGGGTGCGCGCGTCATCGATGTCAGGCAGCCGGATGAGTGGTTTCGCGGCCATATAGCCGAAGCCACGCTGGTTCCCCTTAATGGCATTTACTCTTTCGGCAAGACGCTCAAAGAGTTGGATATCCCCGCGGATGAAGAGGTAATTTTCGTGTGCGCCAGCGGACAGCGCAGCGCATCTGCTTCTGAGATAGCCCTTGTGGCTGGCTTGAACAGGATACATAACCTGGCGAATGGGATGAACGGATGGATGATGAGGCGTTATCCGGTAGAGAGGTAATGTAACGGCAGCACTGCTGATGTCGTACAATAGACAAAGCAATATTCTGAGAGGAGTAGTTCATCATGCCCCTACTTGAAGGAAAAAAAGTGCTCATTGCCGGCATAGCCAATCACCGTTCAATTGGCTGGGCAATCGCGCAGGCCCTCGCTCGCGAAGGCGCGCAGCTGGCCTTTACCTACCAGGAACGTATGGAAAAATACGTGAAGGAACTGGCTGAGAAGATTCCCAATACCCCCACTATCCTCTGTGATGTGCAGAGTGACGAGCAAATCGATGCTGCGTTCGAGAAGGTGGGGGAACTCTTTGACGGCAAACTTGACACGTTTATCCACTCCGTTGCTTTCGCCCCTCCGCAGGAATTGGAGAACCCATTTCATCAAACGACGCGCGCCGGTTTCCAGACCGCCCTGGACATCAGCGCCTATTCGCTGATCGCCATGGCCCGGCGGGCCGTGCCGCTTATGCAGGCTAACGGCGGCGGCAACATGCTGACGCTGACCTATATGGCGAGCGAACGCGTCATGCCCAAGTACAACGTCATGGCTGTGGCGAAAGCGGCACTGGAGTGCAGCGTGCGCTACCTGGCTTTCGAACTGGGCGAGTTCAACATTCGCGTCAACGCCATATCAGCCGGGCCGCTCAATACGCTGGCCGCGCGCGGCGTCTCAGGATTCACCTCCTTCAGAGGTCACGTTGAAACGGCAGCCCCGCTGCGCCGCAACATCGAGCAGAGCGATGTTGGCGATGCCGCGCTTTTCCTGAGTAGCCCACTGGCACGCTCCATCACCGGGGAAATCATGTTTGTAGATGCCGGTTACAACATCATGGGCGCGTAACCACCAGTAGGGACGCCCCTACTGGGTTCATTGCTGGCTGTTAATTCAGAGCGTTGTGCGTTCTGGCCGAAAGGCTGGCATACACAATGACCAGTAAGCACAGGGGTGATCCGCGGACGCATTGCTATAGATCACCCTGGTGCCGCGCCCTACCATACAAGATTCGCCGGGAGCCACCTCTACACGCTGGCCTTCAGCTTCGACTGCCAGAATACCATCAACCACCATTACAACTTCATCGAAATCGGCGGTTTGCGCTGGTTCGCGCCAGGCGGGCGGGGCGGTCATATGGGCAAGGCTAAAGGAGTCCTGCTGAGTGTGCAGGACTCCAAAATGCTCGTCGATGATCTTCCCATCATCACGAGGGAAGATCGTGCCATGTGAGACTTTTTGTAGCATCTTCGGCTCTTTCTCTTCTATTGTTCGTATCTCCAAGTCGGGGGCTGTTTTGGCGCAGGCTCGCCACACACACTGCAAAAACGCGCTACCCGTCGGTTCATATGACCACAGGGCCAGGGTACCAGGATATCCGTGCGCTCGGCTGCAACATTCGAAGTACCCGGCATTGGTGCAGGTAGCGGCCCCTGTTGACGCGGCGCAGGCCAGGGCTGCACAGGCGGAACGGGCGGCGCGCCAAAAGCAGTTGCTCTATTTGGTGGCTGCGGCTGATATACCGGTGGACCTGGCGGGCTGGAAGGCTGAGCAGGCGCCTGGTTTACCGCTGACGGTGGCGAATAGGGATAGCCAGTCGCTCCATTAGCCGGGGGCTCAATTTTTGGCGCGCCCGTTGCCAGGGTGGGTTTCGGGCTTCTACGCCGCACTATGACTGCACCAAACAGCAATAGGCCCAGCACTATTACAGCGCCGCCCACTAGCAGGGGCCAATTGTTTGCTACAAATCCTGAAGAAGATGATGTTGTCGGAGTGACAGTGGGCGTCCCCGTCACTTTCTCGGTCGTCGCCTGTTGCTGTGCATATTGCAGGTAGCGTGTAACTCCCTTAAATTGTGGGTAGCTCGCGGCAAGCTGCTGCAATTCCTTAGCCGCCTTGTGCCAGTGGCCGGAACTTGTAGAGCCATAATCATTGAAAGCCTGGAGCCAGGCCTTCTGGAATGGCCCCGGCGTCGTATCCAGATTCAGTTGTTGCACCAGCGACCGCGCGCTGTTGCTGGCCTGCAAGAAACTGGTGCTGCCAGGCCCATTAGAACCAAAGCTGACAATGCCGACGACGTTCCCATTCGAATCTAGCGCCGGGCCGCCACTATCGCCATGCTCCACGTTACCGCCCACTTGAATGACGGGCGCGCCAGTATCGGTGGTCTTGATCGAGCTGACATTGACGATATTCACCGACGAAGTCAGCAAGTTCGTGGGCAAGGCACTGACATCACCATTGCCGGGGAATCCAATAATCGTCAGCTGGTCCTGTGTCTGCACGCCGGAAGAGTCCCCAAGCTGCACCATGGGCATGTCATTCATATTGCTGACATGAATAATAGCAACATCCTTCTGATTAACAGAACTCTGCGCCTCGATGCGATCAACGGTCGAGAACACATTGGCGGGAATGTTCTGGAAGCTGGTCGCGCTCAGCGGGCCAGTGAAAGCAGTACTCAGGTATGCCGCGCTTTGCGGTGTAGTGTACTGACTGGTGGAGTTCAACTGCCCGCTTGCCAGTTCCTGCGTCACCTGGGCTGGCGTGACCTGGGGATTGGCACGCAATTTCTGATTCATGTAGTTCGCTACATCCTGTGCCGCTGTCTGTTGCAGGAATGAATCCAGGTCGGCGCGCGGCGGATTCACTACATGATCGGCAGTCAGGATATCCCCATGCGCGCTGATGAAAGTGCCAGAACCGGATAGCACCAGTGGATACCCATTACTGCCATCCTGTGGAAATGTTGCACTGCCCGTGGAGAACTGCACGGTCAATTGTCCATTGACCTGCGTGAGGATGCGCACCACCGCCGGCTGCGCGATATCGACAGCGCGCACAACAGGGTCGGTGATATTGCCACCAGGGATATCATTAGTATAGGCTGCCGCAACGCCTCCTCCAACCACCAGGCTCATCAGTGAAACTATCCCGGCTATGCATAGTAAATACAGTAGTTTTATGCGCGTCTGTTTTTTTATCAATTTATTCATTAGCATTTACCTGTGCTTTAGCTCGATCTACCGGAATCATAAGAAATCGTTCACATGAAAAAAGCCTCATGCTTTATGCATTATACCGCATATTTTTGGCTTTCGATATGACCTATTACACAGTAGAGACGCCCCTCGTAGGCGTCCTCTATACGCACCAACTTTAGCGGCATTAACCCACTGGTCACAGTAGGACGCCCCTGGTGGGTGTCCGCGTGGCCCTTGACTTAACTTGTGGATAAGGACGCGGACTGGGGTTCACGGCATCCCTATTGTTCTGACCCACTCACGAGCCAGCATGCCATAAACTACCATATCAACATAATGATCGTAGAGCCACTCCGCGTCGCGTATGATACCTTCTTGCGTAAAACCCAATCTTTCTGGGACGGCACGGCTACGCACATTACCGGTAGCGCAATGAATCTCTACCTTATTTAGCTTTAGCTCCTGAAAAGCATACGTAACCAGCGTCTTCGTAGCCTTCGTTATCAAGCCCTTCCCCTGCATAGACTCAGCCAGCCAGTAGCCAATCTCGACCTTCTGAGCAGGCCAATCGAGAGAGTGATAGCCAATACCACCAACAAATTGATCTTTATACCAGATGCCTGTTTGAAATCCCTCGTTATCGGCAAACTGTTTGAGAGAACCTCTAATGAAACCGAGACTATCTTCCACGCTTCTCGAGTTATCCAGCCAGGGCAGCCACTGCCGCAGGTGCGCGCGATTCTCATCTACCACCCCGGCCACTTGCGGCGCGTGTCGCTCTTCGTAGATGCGTAATTCTGTATCTTCATCGATACGCAGACACAAATGCGGTACATTGCTCATAGTATCCTGCTCCCATCAATAAAGAGAGGTATTTTTAATGTGGCATTTACCATGTAACGGTTAAAGTGTTACATATTAAGCGTTACGCTTCTACTGTTACACCGCGCCAGAAGGCCACATAATCCTGAATTTGCTTTGCAGCATCCTTGGGAGCTGGATAATACCAGGCCGCGTCTTTGTTCTCTTTACCATCAACTTCAAGGGTGTAGTAGCTTGCCAGGCCCTTCCAGGGGCAGGTAGTGTGAGTGTTACTCTCTTTGAAGTATTCACGATTGACCGCGTCGGACGGAAAATATTGATTACCCTCGACCACAATACATTTATCGCTTTGCGCCAATACAGCGCCATTCCAGGTTGCTTTCGGCATAAATACTCCTTTATTTTGTATGTCCTCAAAACTCCAGACCAACCAGAAGCCGATTTGTTACTACTGTAAATCATATTATATGACGCGTTGCGAATGCGTATCAGATAAGCTTGACACTTCAGCATTCTCCATGTTAGCATTAACATATGAATAAGAAGAGTCACCATCATTATCCGTATAAATGCATCGCGCATGTTTCTGCCGCATAAGCCTGGCACATTTGCTTATGCGGCGGATAGTGGTGCCGGTGTCTGAACGCCTTCAGAAGCGTCGATACTCTACTGATCGAGCTTAGATTTGCTTGTCAGGAGGATGAAACCGTTTCTGCTGTTTACTTGTTTGACTCGTCCTGCTCTCCCCGTTCCGGTTCTAACTCTCTCGCCATTTTCTGCTCAACTTTGCACTTGCCGCCAGGTTCTCCCGCTTTCACTCTTTTTCTGTTTCACGTGAAACATCAACATCCATCACACTTATCTGTAGGGAGCGCATGAAAATGTTACTGGTAAATTTTTCAAAGGTAAGCAAAGACTATGGCGGCAACTCCGTCTTCCATGAAATCGACCTGGAAGTTATGGAGGGCGAACGCATCGGGCTGGTTGGCGAGAACGGCGGCGGCAAATCCACGTTGCTCAAGCTACTGTCCAGCCTGGAAGATCAAACGAGCGGCATCATTTCAAAACGCCGCAACCTGACTATCGGCTATCTGACGCAGGAGGCCGATCCCGGCCAGAGTTCCAAAACCGTCTTCGAGGCCGTTTCCGAGGTCACACAGGAACTTGTTGATCTGCCCGATCTGCTCAACGAACTTGAGACACGTATGGCTGACCCGGCCATAGCCGACGACCCGGACGAGCTGGCGCGCGTGCTCAATGCATATGGCAAGGCACAGGAGCGTTTCGAGGCATCCGGCGGCTACAGCGTCGAACATAACGTCGAAACTGTGCTGCATGGCCTGGGCTTCGGCCCCGCCTGGTACGATCTCGAGGTAGGCTCGCTGAGCGGCGGCGAAAAGAAGCTGGTCAACCTGGCGCGCATCCTCATCAGTATGCCCGACCTGCTCCTGCTCGATGAGCCAGATAACCACCTCGACCTGGAAGCGAAAGCATGGCTCGAAGAGTATATCGCCAGCTATCCCGGCACCGTGCTGATTATCTCGCACGATCGCCTGCTAATGGATCGCGCTGTCAAGAAAATCTTCGAACTGGAGGATGGGCGCATCTCGTCCTACACTGGCAATTACAGCTACTACTTCGAGGAACGCCAGCGCCGCTTGCAGAAGCAATACGAACTGTACAACCGGCAGCAGGAGGAAATCAAACGGCTGGAAAGCGTATGGCGTCAGTACCAGGGCTGGGCAAAATTGAACGATAAATTTGCCACCAAAGCGGAGGACACGCTCAAACGTATCGAGCGTATCAAACGCGATGGTGTCAGCAAACCTGTCATGCTGCGCGACAAAATCAAGGTCAACCTGGACTCCGACCGCAGCGGCAAGATAGTGTTGGAGGTCAAAGGACTGAGCAAATCCTACGATGGACGCGCGCTTTTCCGGCCCTTTGACCTGAGCATCCTCTATGGCGAGCGCGTCGGCATTGTGGGAGCCAACGGCAGCGGCAAAACCACGCTGCTGCGCACTATGCTGGACATTCTACCTGCCGATAGCGGCACGGTCAAGATTGGTGCGAGCGTGGTCGCGGGCTACTATGCTCAGGAGCAAGAGACGCTGCCTTTCGAGAGCACACCGCTCGACTTCGTGCGCCGTATCAAACCAATGAACGAACCGCAGGCCATCGCTTTCTTGAGCGGCCTGCTCTTCTCCTACGACGATATCTGCACGCCCATCCAGCGTTTGAGCGGCGGAGAAAAGAGCCGCCTGCAACTGGCGCGCCTTGTCCTGACCGACGCCAACTTCCTGCTGCTCGACGAACCAACCAACAACCTGGATATAGGCTCCGTCGAAGTGCTGGAAGCCGCGCTACAGGAGTTCGAGGGAACCGTGCTGACCGTCTCGCACGACCGCTACTTCCTCGACAAGATCGTGAACAGAATCGTGTCGATTGAAGAAGATGGAAGTGTGCGCATGTATCCGGGGAACTTCTCGTATTATTATGAGAAAAGATTTATCGACAGGTAACGCTCATGAATAGTATCGGACGCGCATTTCCCATCCACGCGATGGGGAAATGGGTCAACCCATAGTAATGACCCGCTCAATATGCTATAATCAGGGCAATACAATTCCACGCTTTTAGCAGATTTGGAGACCTTTTTAGGTATGCAATATACACCCGGTTCGGATAATGGTTCTGGAGCGAGTAACAGTAACGGTAGTTCGTTTGTCCATCGGCGCGAGGTACGCGCCAGTAACGATACTGGCATGTTGCCGATTGTTACCACAAGTCGGAATTACGCGGGTTCTCTCGAATTAGATAAACTGATCGCCAGCTTGAAAGAACTCTTCGCGCAAGACCGCCAGACTGCCAGCCAGCAAGACAGCACGCGCTGCGGCATCTGCTACATGCACTACTCGATAAGTGAGCTTTGTTACCGTGACGAAGAGGGGTTCTACGTGTGCAAAGGGTGCGAACGCGCCCTGAGCAAGACCAATATCCCCATGCTGCGCCGCCAGCAAAAACATTAGAAGCGGTAATAGAGTAGCAAAAAGACCAGGTTTCCCGCGTGGGAAGCCTGGTCTTTTTGCTACTCTATTACCGCTTCCTCTAATTCTTCTTCTTCTTCACGTACTTCGCGTAAATCTTCGGGTCGATCCAGGCGATCCAGAAAGAGGATACCATCAAGGTGATCGATTTCGTGCTGGAGCACACGCGCGAACCAGCCCTCGGCGCGCACGCGAATTGGCTTACCGCGCACATCCTGCCCCTTGACCACAATCGAGGTGGCGCGCCTGATATTATCACCCACGTAGCCGGGGATACTCAGGCAGCCCTCCGAACCGAGCTCCTCGCCTTCGGCCTTAATGATTTCTGGATTGAATATCGCCACTTTATGGTCTTCAAACTCAGCCACAAAGAGGCGGATGGATAGCGCGATCTGCGGCGCTGCCAGCCCCACACCGTTCGAGACATGCATAGTCTCAAGCATATCATCAACCAGCTTCAGCATCGAGGCGTCAAAGTGATGCACCTTCTTGGCCTTCTGCCGTAGAATTGGATTTTCCGAAGTAATAATTTTGTGAATTGCCATACGATCTATTCCCTACGCTCTTCTGAACCGGACATAATCATAGAGGCACGATTCAACCGTACCCCTCCTCTATGACGCCATTGTTTATAATCAATAATATCGTATCATATTAAGCATGAACATGCTAGATACCGTCGCAGCGTTTATCGATCAACACCACTTGCTTCCCACTGGAGGTGCGGTGATTGTCGCCGTTTCGGGTGGGGCCGATTCGCTCTGCCTGCTGCACCTCTTGCATCGCCTGTGCGGGCCGGGCAAACGCTACCCTGCCGTCACATTACACGCGGCGCACCTCAACCACCTGCTGCGCGGAGATGCCAGCGCGCAAGATGCCGCCGCCGTCGCGCGCATCGTCGCCGACTGGGGATTGCCATTTCACAACGGCGAAATCGATGTCCCGGCGCTGGCACGCAGCGAACATCGTTCTATCGAGGATGCGGCGCGCCTGGCTCGCTATCGCTTCCTGCGCGAGGTTGCGTCCGGGCAGCCCATCGCTGTCGCGCATCACGCCGATGACCAGGTAGAGACGCTGCTGCTGCACTACCTGCGCGGGAGCGGGCTGCCCGGCATGGTGGGCATGCTGCCGCGCCAGCAAGACATCATTCGCCCTCTGCTGGAAGTGACCCACGCTCAGACGGTGGAGTATTGCCAGCAACACAATATTACACCGGTGGAAGACCTGAGCAATGCCGACCCGGCCTACACGCGCAACCGCATTCGTCATCAGCTCCTGCCGCTCATAGAATCCATCAATCCTGGCTTTCGCGCCACCCTTTTACGCAGCGCCGCTGTCATGCGCGACGATCTCGACTATATCGAGACACAAATTGACGCGAGCTGGCCCCAGGTCATCGGCTCGGAGCAGCAAGACTTCATCACCTTGCGTGTAGCGACGCTGGCAGAACTACCTTTGAGTTTGCAACGACACCTGCTGCGGCGCGTCACGGCGCGTCTCTGCGGCGGCCAGTCCCCATTGGAGCCGCGTCACTACGCGCTGATCGAGCAGTTATTTCAGCGCCCGTCTGACCGGCAGCCGCGCCCGCTCGATCTCCCACAACGCCTGCGCGTGACCCGCATTTTGCACGAGGCTACTTTTGAACGTCTCTCTACATATGTAGGGACGCAATTTACCTCGCCACTACAGGAGGACGCGATAAATCGCGTCCCTACAGCAGAATCGTCGTTATCTGTGGAGGTGACGCTGCCCATTCCGGGCGAGGTTGCTGTACCGGGAACACCCTGGATAGCCAGGGCCGAGCTACTCACAGATAGTTTGCTGGAAAAAGTGAAAGACGCGCTGCGCCGCGAGGACTGGTCGGAAGTGTGGCATTTGCTGCCAGCAAGCCGTTATGTTGTATATATAAATGCATCTCACGTTGGATCATCGCTGCGAGTGCGCACCCGGCATCCTGGTGATCGTTTGCAGCCATTTGGTATGATGCATGAGAAGAAGGTACAAGATATTCTGGTGGATAATCACATCGCCCGCCCGGCGCGTGAATCCATCCCGCTCTTTTTTTCAGCGACCCATTGTATCTGGTTGGCGGGCATCGTTCTCGACGAGCGAGTGCGTCTGACAGGCACAACAGAACTTGTAGCGCGTTTATCTATCGTTCCAGATAGCGACCAGGGCGGGGACAAGCCCAATAGGCGTCAAGTTAACAGACCGCGAAATGGGAGCGATTGATGCTTGTCCCCGCCCTGGTTATGCCACGAGCGCGTGTTTGGCGTCATCGGGCGTGGGTTTGTCGCTGTGCGACCATCCTCGCCCTGGTTATGTCGTACAGGGAAATAAAGGAAAGAGGACATGCACGAAGACATTGAAGAAATACTTTTAGCATCCGAGATCATCCAGGCCAAAGTTGAGGAATTAGGCCAGCGCATCACGGCTGACTACCAGGATAAGAATGTGTTGTTACTTGGAACCTTGAAAGGGGCAGTGCCATTCATTGCGGATTTAGCGCGCAAGATTGAGCTACCTCTGGAGATCGATTACATGGCCATTTCCAGCTATGGCAACAGCACCGAATCGAGCGGCGTAGTGCGTATACTCAAAGACCTGGAAGGGCCGGTGCAACAGAAGCATGTTCTGATCGTAGAAGATATCGTTGATAGTGGTCAGACTTTGCATTATCTCATGGATGTTTTACGGCAGCGCAGGCCGCTCAGTTTACGCGTCTGTACTCTCCTCGACAAGGGAAGAGAACGTGTCAAATCTGTCAAGCTCGATTACATTGGTTTTCAAATACCAGACCGCTTCGTGGTTGGCTACGGACTGGACTACGCCCAGAGATATCGCAACCTGCCTTACATTGGCATCCTGAAGCCAGGTGTGTACGAAGACGATGCGGCCAGACCCGAAACCCAACACAAGAGTCCGGCGGAAGATGACTAGAAAAGGAAGCATAGCGCCATGACAGCTGTTGGCGTGATTGGCAGTGGCGCGTGGGGAACAACCCTGGCCCTCTTGCTGGCAAACAAAGGCTTCGAGACAACATTGTGGGAACACCGGCCAGAGCGCGCCCTTGCCATGCAGCGGGAGCACGAGAATAGCCTGTTCCTACCAGGCTTTTCTTTTCCCTACAACCTGCAGGTCACTTCTGATATCGCGCAGGCCACGCGCGATAAGCATTTATTGTTGTTCGTCACGCCCTCGCAGCGCATGCGCGAAAATGTGCGCCTGCTCACGCCCTTTCTCGGCCCCAACACGCTCTGTGTGAGCTGCAGCAAAGGCATCGAAATCAGTAGCCTCAAGCGCATGACCGAGGTGATTACAGACGAAATTCCCTCTGCCGCCAACCGCATAGCGGCGCTCAGCGGCCCTACTATCTCGCTGGAAGTAGCCCAGGGCAAGCCTACCGCCGCCGTCGTCGCTGCTCATGATGAGCGAGTCGCGGAGCGCATTCGCCAAATCGTCAGCACGTCGCAATTTCGCATCTACACCTCTAACGACGTTGTAGGAGTGGAACTGGGCGGCGCGCTGAAAAACATTATCGCTATTGGCGCAGGTTTCAACGAGGGCATGCAGTACGGTGATAACGCCAAAGCCGCCTTCATCACACGCGCCCTCGCCGAAATCGCGCGCCTGGGCATCGCGGCGGGCGCGCACCCTTTGACTTTCATTGGACTGGCGGGCATTGGCGACTTGATCGCCACCTGCGCCAGTCCACTTAGTCGCAACCAGCAGCTTGGTCGCCGCCTCGCGGCTGGCGAGAAGCTGGAAGACATCCTCTCATCCACCCACACCGTCGCTGAAGGCATCTATACAACCAGGGCAGCCCTGCAACTGGCGGCTCGCTATTCCGTTGAATTGCCCATCACTAAGCAACTCAGCCTGGTGCTTTTCGAGGGACTTGATCCGCATCAAGCTGTGCCTGAATTGATGATGCGCGACCCCAAAAACGAACTGGAAGGCATGCTGTAAGCGATTACATGACGCGCAGCAGGTAGTATTCCCTGGCACCCTTGCGCATAACCAGGTAGCGTCCCTCGATCAGCCACGAGCGGTCAAGCACGGCTTGCGCGTCAGAGACACGGCGATTGTTCACGTAGATGCCGCCACCTTCTATCAAGCGGCGCGCCGCACCGCGCGATGTAGCAAAGCCGCAAGCGATCACTGCATCCACGATTGGCATTCCCTCACCCTCGAAGGCTGTTTCCAGCACGTCGCTGGACGGCACATCCGCGAAGATATCCAGCACGTCGCGCGCGTCAAGATCGGCAATCTCGCCGCCAAACAACACCTGCGACGCCTGCATCGCTTTACGCAATTCGTTTTCGCCATGCACCATACGCGTCACTTCCTGCGCCAGCCTCCTCTGCGCCGCCCGTTTCTCCGGCGCGATCTCCATGGCGGCTTCCAATTCCGCAATCTCTTCCTGGTTGAGCATGGTAAAAAACTTCAGGTATTTTATGGCATCCCGGTCATCGGTATTGATCCAGAACTGGTAGAAGCGGAAAGGCGAGGTAAGGTTGGCGTCTAGCCAGATCGTCCCGGCCTCCGTCTTGCCAAATTTGATACCCGTTGACGACATCACCAGGGGGAAGACCATACCATAAGCTCGCGCGCCTCGCTGTTTGCGGATCAGCTCGGTTCCCGCCACGATATTGCCCCACTGGTCGCTGCCACCCATTTGCAGCGTACAGTGATGGCGATCAAACAGTTGCAGGAAGTCATAGGACTGGAGCAACATATAGCTGAACTCGGTGAAAGAAATGCCGTCGCCCTGCTCATAGCGCCGCTTGACTGATTCTTTCGCCAGCATGTAATTGACGGTGAAATGCTTGCCTACGTCGCGCAAAAAATCCACCATGCTGATGGTTGTCAGCCAGTCGGCGTTGTTCAGCAACAGAGCCGGATTGGTCTTGTTCTCAAAATCCAGGAAGCGGCCAAGCTGCCCGCGTATGCCTTCTATATTGATGGCGATCTGCTCTTTTGAAAGCAGCTGGCGTTCCTGCGTCTTGCCGCTTGGATCGCCGATCATGCCCGTGCCGCCGCCTACCAGAGCGATAGGTCTATGCCCGTGCTGTTGCAACCGTAGCAACTGCATAATCTGCACCAGCGTGCCGACATGCAAACTCGCGGCAGTCGGGTCAAAGCCGATATAAGCAGTCAGCGATTCTTTCAACAACGCCTCTCGCACACCATCCGAGGCATCGTACAGCATTCCGCGCCACTCGAACTCTTCGTAGATATTCATAATGTAACTGTTCCTCGTCAATCTCCTGAGATACAATGATTGCAGCGCCTATTGTAGCAGTTGAACAGGACGGGGGCAAGCCCGGCCCGTACACTGTAGGAGAACAGCATCATGCAACGGCAGAACATCTCAACTGACACACCCTGGGAACCCATCGTCGGCTACTCGCGCGCTGTGCGTGTGGGCAACACCATTCACGTAGCGGGCACTACTGCCACCGACTCCAATGGGCAGGTAGTAGGCATCGGCGACCCCTACGCGCAAACCATGCAGACCATCAAAAACATCGAGTCCGCGCTGCAACGCGCTGGAGCAAGCCTCAAAGACGTGGTACGCACGCGCATGTTCGTCATCAACATAGAACGCGACTGGGAGCAGATCGGCAAAGCGCACGGCGAGTTCTTCAGCGAGATTCGCCCTGTCACCAGCATGATTGAGATCAAGCGCCTGATCTCTCACGACATGCTGGTTGAGATCGAAGCCGAGGCAATTATTTTATAGTTGGCCAGGCGACCGCGAGGGTCTCGCGGTCGCCCTGGAAATTCGCGCTACATTTATAGCATCAGCACAGCGTCCCCGAAACTGAAAAAACGGTATCGCTCGCGTATCGCCTCTTGATATACTTTTTCGATCAGGGCTTTGCTGGCGAACGCGCTCACCAGCAGCAGCAGCGTGGAGCGCGGCAGGTGGAAGTTGGTTATCATGGCATCTACTACCCGAAAACGATAGCCGGGCGTGATAAACAAGCGCGTCGGGCCGTGATAGGGGCAAATCTGACCATCATTGAAACTCGCCACGCTTTCTAGCACGCGTACCGCCGTTGTGCCTACCGCGAACACGCGCCCTCCTGCCCCGCGCGTCTCATTGATGAGATCAGAAGTCGCCTGATCCAGGTCAATCTCCTCGCTATGCATTTTGTGCTCGCGGAAATCCTCGACCTCAACGGGACGAAAAGTATCCAGCCCCACGTGCAGCGTCACAAATCCAACGCGCACGCCCTGTCCGCGCAGTTCATCCAGCAAGCGCGGTGTGAAGTGCAGTCCAGCAGTTGGCGCGGCAGCCGAACCGACAATACGCGAGTAGACGGTCTGATAGCGTTCCGGGTCTCGCAGCGTCTCGTGAATATAGGGAGGCAAGGGCATGCGCCCCAGTTTATCGATGCATTGACGAACGGTCATTGCAGGAATATTTCCATCCATCCCTGACCAAAAATGGACAACACGTCCGCCCGCGTCGGTGCTTTGCAATATCTCCGCGCGCAACAATTCTGCGCCGCTTTCGTCGCCAAATACAATTCGCGACCCTTCACGCAAGCGTCGCCCAGGACGTACCAGCGTCTCCCAGTGATCGGGACCAAGATCGGGCCGTTCCACCAGCAACAGCACTTCTACAGCACCGCCCGTCTCAGCCCGCCGTCCCAGCAAGCGCGCCGGGATAACGCGACTCTGATTGGCAATCAGCAGATCGCCGGGCTGCAGGTATGCACCGATATCGCGAAAATGGCGATGCTCCATGCTGCCTGTCGCTCGATTCAGCACAAGCAGGCGCGAGGCGTCACGCGGCTCAATGGGCGTCTGCGCGATCAGTTCCTCGGGAAGATCGTAGTCAAAATCGCTGATATTATACGTAGTCTGCTCTAACATGCTTCAAGCTTTAGGAGGACACTTTCGCAATTCATGGGTGATAGATTGCAGTGTTGATTGCAAGCCCTTGATGATGTTGCTGGTCTCTACCGGATTGACCCCCTCGTATTCCTCTTCTTGCTCGTTCTCTTTCAATACCCGCAATTCCTCTTCGATGCGCGCGTGCAGTTCGCGCAGTTGGCTACATCTATCGTTATTTTCTGGCATAGTATCTTATTCCTTTCCCGAAATTTTCTCTTTTCTATTGTACAATACGATTCTATTGTACAATACGATGACTACGCCTCGCCCATTGGCGCGGTCCACAAGCCCGGCCCCAATCCATTGCCCCCTTGCGGCGCGTCCAGCCCTAGATGTTTGTAGGCAAAGCGCGTGGTGATGCGCCCGCGTGGGGTGCGCGCTATGAAGCCCAGTTGCAGCAGGTAGGGTTCATAGACATCCTCGATGGTTTCGGGGTCTTCGCTGGTGCTGGCGGCCAGCGTATCCAGCCCGACGGGGCCACCATCGAATTTCTGGATGATGGTCAGCAACAGGTTGCGGTCGGTCTGGTCCAGGCCGATGTGATCGACCTCCAATGCATCCAGGGCTGCTCGTGCCACGTCGCGTGTAATGACACCATCGGCGCGCACCTGGGCGTAGTCGCGCACGCGCTTGAGCAGGCGGTTGACGATACGCGGGGTGCCGCGTGCCCGCCCGGAGATTTCTTCGATACCCTCGTTGTCAGCCTGAACTTTGAGGATGCGCGCCGAACGCACCAGGATTTGCTTGAGCGCGGCAGGCTCGTAGTACTCCATGCGGTAGATGGCCCCGAAACGGTCGCGCAGGGGAGCGGTCAGCGAGCCGACGCGCGTAGTGGCTCCTACGACGGTGAAGCGCGGCAAACTGAGACGCAGGGAACGCGCGCTCGGCCCTTTGCCGATCATCACGTCCAGCGCGAAATCTTCCATCGCTGAATACAGACGTTCTTCGACGGCGCGGCTCAGGCGGTGTATCTCATCGATGAAAAGCACTTCGCCGGGCTGCAAGGCTGTCAGGATGGAGGCCAGGTCGCCCGCGTGTTCGATGGCAGGACCAGAGGTGGTACGCAAGCTTACGCCCATCTCGACTGCGATGATGTTGCAGAGCGTAGTTTTGCCCAGTCCCGGCGGCCCATACAACAACACGTGATCGACCGACTCATTGCGCCTGCGCGCCGCTTCCAGCAGGATGCTCAGGTTATCCTTGATCTTCTCCTGCCCGATGTATTCGCCCAGGCTGCGCGGGCGCAAACTGCCCTCGATGGCCTGCTCTTCTTCGCTCATCTTAGGTGAGACGAGGCGGTCGCTCATGGCGATTCTCCTGCTTATTTGAAACCGGCGTTCTATGATTTTCTGTAGACATTATACCAAAATCGGGAGCATAGATCAATCAAATGCAACAAGTTAACTTCACCACGCGCAACACTATAATCGGCATAAGAAAACCACCTGTGTCGCGCCTCTGATCGACCCGAAAACCCGCCTCGATAACCGTCTTTTCGGTGTTGCGGTTCCAGTGGCAGTTTCCCGCCACCTTTCGCGTGACGGGCGTCATGATATTCTGCATAGTCGCGGCAATAGCTCCGTGGGCGCGTACATGCTCAACCATGAGCAGCTCGCCGCCGGGCTTGAGCACGCGCCGCACCTCGCTCAAACCGCGCAGTGGATCGCTGACTGAGCAGAACACCAGTGTGACAACGGCGCTATCAAAGCTTTCGTCCACGAAAGGCAGGCTCTCCACCGGGGCCTGGGTGAGATTGATCGGCACACGCGCCGCTGCTACCCGCTCGCGAGCATACCGCAGCATAGCGCTGTCTGGCTCGATAGCTTCCACGCGCTCGATTGTGTCCGGGTCATAGAAGGCAAAGTTGAGTCCATTGCCCGCTCCGATTTCCAGTACCAACCCGCGCGCCTGCCCGGTCACTTCCTTGCGCAGAGGGTCAATAAAGCTCTGTTCCGCGCGGCTGCGTGACATACGCTCGTAAAAATTGGCAAAGAAGCGGTGTGAGGTATGACCGCTCTGCGCGGGTGTTGCTGTTTCGGGCTGCTGGCTCATGGCTGGTTGGTCTCGCTTTCTGCGCGTTGCGTTACGGATACTCCTGATAGCTGCTATTATACTGCCATAAGTGATTTTCGTCATTTTTGTTGCGCAACTTCACCCTGTCCATTACAATAGTGACGAAAAGACCAACTCACGACAGTTGTAAGAAAGATGTGTTGTGCCTATGTCGCGTATACCCCCGGTTGAAAATATTCCATTTCCAGAGGACGACTCATTGCCTTTTGCGAGCATGTCTACGCTTTTTCGCACGATGGGGCATCGCCCTGAATTGATGCAGCAGAGCATGCAGTTATTGCAAACGGCCATGCGCGAGGGTACGGTTGACCCCCGCTTGAAGGAATTGCTGGCCGTGCGCGTCTCGCAGGTCAATCATTGCTTCTACTGAATGGCGGCGCATACTGCTTTGGCAAAGCAGTTGGGGGTGACGGAAGAGTTGCTGGACGCGCTCTACCATATTGATACGCATAACCACCTGTTCTCGGCGAGCGAACTGGCGGCGCTGCGTTTTGCCGAGATCATGACGACGGGCGCGCGCGACGTGGACGAGACGTTATGGGATGAGTTGCAGGCGCACTTCGACGATGGCGAAATCGTGGAGATCGCGACCGTGATCGGCCTGTTCAATTTCTTTAATCGCTACGCCGACGCGCTCCAGTTGAACCCGCAGCAAAAGGCAACAGAGGAATAACAAGATGGCAACCAGTGAAGAAAAACTCGCATCCCTGCTGAAGGATTTACAGGATATGACGACCTACTTGCACGCGCAGGGCGACAAAAAGCTCGCGCTGTCCAGGCGTTTCGAGGAGAATGCGCGCCAGGACGCCTCGAATCGAGAGTACGATCTGAACCAGGCAAAAATGCTGGACTACCAACACTACATATGGCACGAAATCAGAACACAAAAGAAGAAACCACCTACCTTATTGCCTACACTCCAAAAGGCGTTTTCGTCAATCCTACACTGTTAAACAAGTAAAAAGAACCATCAGAGGAGCAATAAAGAAAATGCCTACAAGCGACGAGAAGTTAGATAAACTGCTGCAAGACTTACGAGAGCTAGCAAACTACCTGCATGAGCGCGGAGGGAAGACCCGTCTTCTATCATCACAATTTGCTGAACACGCAAAAGAAAAATCTTCTGATAGAGAGTTTGACTTAAATCAATCACGTATGCTGGATTATCAGCATAGCCTGTGGCATGACATAGGAAACTTGGTCGAGAAACTAATCAAGAAACATGAATAGTACAGACAAACAAAAACACAAGGAAGAGGTAAAATCTAAGCAGCCCTTACCTCTTCTTTCTTTACCTGTCCTTCTTGAAACGTTTCCCTTACTAACATTGCCTCTTCTTTCCAGAGTCGAAGCATCTCATCAAAACTAATAAGCCCTTCCTTATGGTCTACCATAGCTCTATACATCCGAGAATACACACCTTCTATATCCTGATTCATTACCCACCCCCGAACTAACGCTTGCTAGCTTGACGCCTACTCTTACGACTACGCTTCCCTTTTGCTGAAGCAATTCGACGCGCAGACGTACCAGCTTGCGTGACTGGCCGAGGAAGCAACGGAGCCACCAGACCCGCCTGTAATAACCGATC
>DATLSI010000132.1:0-12766 GCA_035534255.1 Ktedonobacteraceae bacterium
CTTCAGGAATGGGTGGAATGGCTTGAGGCTGTAATGACATCGCTTTGCTCCTTCTCATTGGCTCTCTGGTACTCTGCTCTCTTTCGGCTATTCTACCATCTTCCTTCTTCTACCTCTCCTTCCTTTCGCCAACAGGGTCAAAAATTAGCGCGCACCCTTTTTTGGGTTTTTTCCAGGACGACCGACCAGGGTGGGTACAGTAGTATCAGCGTGGGTGCAGTAGTGCCAGGTCGCTGGTTTGTAGGACAGCATATTTCGCGCCGGCAGGCGAGAGTTCACTTTTCATGACATGCAGGTGGCTGGCGCGGTAGAGGGTTGATGGAGAGGAAGATTGATTTGAGTGGAGCAGGCGTTGCAGCGCCTGTTGTTCGGAGGGTGAGAGGGGTTGTTTGACGCGGGCCAGCGTGATATGCGGCGAGAAGGGGCGTTTTTCAATATCGAAGGCGCGCCGAGCCAGTTCCCGGTTGAGAACATGGTGCAGTTGTTGCAGGGGAAAGCCGTGAAGCTGCGCGATGGGCTGGTCCTGGATGCCCATCCAGATGGTACGCGGTTGGAGTGGAGAGCCGAAAACGCTCAGGGCGGTCAGGCGATAGTCGAAAGAAGGAAAGTCGTGTGTCGCGACGCGGGCGGCTTCCATTGCCAGAGCCAGCCGCTCAGCGTCCAGTTCTCCCAGAAAGGCCAGTGTGAGATGGATGCTTGCCGGGTCAACCCAGCGCAGGGCGGGTAACGCTTGCGCGCCCTGGTCGATGACGCGTTCCAGGACGCGCTGCGTGGATGCTGGCATCGCAAACGCGATAAATGTGCGTGTCATACTGAAAATAACATCTCGTCCAGCTCTGCGCCGTCGATAGTTTCCACTTCGATCAAGTGCTCCGCGATCTTGACGAGTTTATCACGCTTCTCGCGCAAGATGGCAAGCGCGGTGGCGTAAGCATCGTCAACCAGAGCGGCGGTTTCCCTGTCGATACGAGCGGCGGTTTCAGGGCTGAAGGCGATACCTCCTTCGCTATTGTCTTTGAGGGCCAGCATACCCAGTGGACTCATGCCAAATTCGCAGACCATGCGGCGCGCTACCGTCGTGACGTATTCGATATCTTGCGCCGCGCCCGTCGTGATATCGCCAAAGATGACCTCTTCGGCGGCTCGCCCGCCCATCGCGCCCGCCATTTTTGCCAGCAGTTCAGACTTGCGCATCAGGTAGCGATCCTCGTCGGGCGACTGCATGGTAATGCCAAGGGCCATGCCACGCGCGATAGCGGTGACTTTGCGCACGGGGTCGGCTCCCGGCATGGAGCGCATGACGATGGCATGCCCGACCTCGTGATAGGCGATGATGGCTTTTTCGGCTTCTGTGATGATGCGACTTTTGCGTTCAGGTCCCGCCATGACGCGCAGGATAGCCTCTTCGAGTTGAGGCTGGCAGATGACCTCCTGCTGGCGACGCGCCGCCAGCAATGCTGCTTCATTGAGGAGGTTGGAGAGATCAGCGCCTGAGAAACCGACGGTCTGACGGGCCAGGTAAGCCAGGCTGACATCACTGGCGAGCGGTTTGCCCTTCGCGTGTACTTCCAGTATGGCCAGGCGGCCACGAATATCGGGTTTGTCGAGCATGACCTGGCGGTCAAAGCGCCCCGGACGCAGCAAGGCCGGATCGAGCACATCGGGTCGATTGGTGGCGGCGATGATGACAACGTTGGTCTGCTTATCAAAGCCGTCCATTTCCACCAGCAGCTGGTTCAGCGTCTGCTCGCGCTCGTCGTTACCGCCCATGCCGGAATTATTGCGCTGGCGACCAACGGCGTCGATTTCGTCGATAAAGACGATGCAGGGAGCGTGTTCCCTGGCTTCTTTGAAGAGATCGCGCACGCGTGCCGCGCCAACGCCGACGAACATCTCCACAAATTCGGAGCCGCTGATATGGTAGAAGGTCACACTGGCCTCGCCAGCTACAGCCCGCGAGATAAGCGTTTTGCCGGTGCCGGGCGCGCCCACCAGCAGAACGCCTTTAGGAATGCGCGCCCCCATCGCGACAAAGCGCGCGGGGAATTTGAGAAACTCGACGATCTCTTGCAGTTCAGTTTTCGCTTCCTCGACGCCTGCCACATCCTGGAAGAGTATGGAGGGGTGTGATTCGCCGAAACGCCTGGCTTTGGAACGGGCAAATACGCCCGCCTGCCCACTCATACTGCTGCGCTTGAAGAAAAACAGCACGACGCCCACGATGACAGCGAGGAAGAGCACGTCTACCAGCAATTGCGTCCACTGGTCCTGGCTGCCATTGCTAATAGTCACAGTAGCTCCATCGTGCCGGAACATATCGGTCAAAGACTGGTTATCTTCTTTGAGGGCGTGATAATGCTGGCCTTGCTTATCAACCGCGTAGACGTCATTGCCATTGATGGTCACAGATGTTAAAGCATGTTGGTCTGCCAGGTTGAGCACCACGCTGATAGGCCGTTCCAGCGTGTTTGAATGGCTCATATTGCTAGTGACTACACGAAATACGATTACTCCCAGCAGCGAAAGCCCCAGGAGCAAAATAAGAGCCGGGAGAGCCAGGCGCATCCATACGTTCCGCTTTTTTGATGTTTGGCGGGTGGAACGCGTCGAGTCGGGGTCCCGTGGTTCCTGGTTATCGTGTTGAGGCATTTCCATGAAGTAACATCAGACCCTTCTAAAATACTGTGGAAACAGGGGCTACCCGACCGGCGACCCTTTGAACGACAGACCATTGCCCCCAGGCAAAGATCATTGTCAAAATGTCACAAAGCGTACTGTAGTGTTTCTATGTATGTCGGTAGTATAACCTGAAACTTTATACGTAATCAAGTTAATCGATCTCCCAGGGTAAAATTGGCCAGAGTACTCCGTTTTTCCAGGGCAACTGCAATAAAATGAGGGATTGCATGAGGCTCAGGGTGAGGCTCGACTCACCTTGCTTTTATATAGTATATAGGTTATATTTTGTTATATATCTCACGTTTTCATATGTCGTGTCGTTTTTGTACGCGCGACTACTTAACCGCTTATTCTGATAGTGCATTGTAGGTATCTTTGTAGGTGTCGTTTTTGTAGGATGTTCTCTCCCATCTTTACTGTAGCAGCGTCTCCCTTTGAATTCATTGTCGACGGCGTTCAAAAGAGAGGTGTCATCCATGAGTTCCTCATCCCCTTCTTCCGTTCCAAACCGTTGGGCGATTGCTATCGCCGCCTTCCTGTTGCAGCTTGCACTGGGTTCGGTGTATGCCTGGAGTGTCTTCCTACCGCACGTGATTGACCTGTACCATGTTTCGAAGGTATCGGCGAACGCTACTTTCAGTATTACGCTGGTCGCGCTGGGTGTGACGGCGGGTTTCGGCGGGTTTTTGCAGAGCCGTTTTGGGCCACGAGTGATCGCCAGCGCCGGCGGTCTCCTGTATGGACTTGGCTTGATCCTGGCGGGAGTGACCACCAACGCATCTAGCACTCCCAACCTGTTTGTGCTTTACCTGACCTATGGGGTTATCGGCGGCATTGGCATCGGCCTGGGTTATATTGTGCCGCTGGCGATGCTCATCAAGTGGTTTCCCGACCGGCGCGGCTTTATCACCGGCCTGGCGGTAGCGGGATTCGGGCTGGGCGCGCTCTTCACGGCGCAGATCGCCAGCCCCCTGGTGGCACCCAAAGGGATCGGCCTGGGGAGCACGCTACTTTACATGGGTATTGTTTACCTTGTGATCGTGGTGGCGGCGGCGCAGTTTTTCCGCCGGGCACCTGAGGGCTTCGCGCCTGCCGGTTGGACACCTTCAGCTACATTGCAGGCTAACCGCTCGACACGCGATTTTACACTGGGAGAAGCCCTGCGTTCGCCTAGCTGGTACCTGCTGTGGCTGATCCTGGCGCTGAATGTCACCGCCGGAGCTGCCCTGATTTCGGTAGCCGCGCCACTGGCGCATACCTTCACGGGTCAGAGCCTGACGACTGTGGCGATTATCGTCAGCACCATCTCGATCTTCAATGGCCTGGGCAGATTATTCTGGGGCTGGGTTTCTGATTTCATCGGACGCCCTTACACTTTCCTGTGCCTGTTTGTCATCCAGTGCATTGTGTTCGCGATCTTGCCTTCGATTAACAACCTGGGCGTGCTGCTCATACCGGCGGCCATTATCGGGTTGTGTTACGGCGGCGGATTTGGCACGATGCCGGCATTCGCGGCGGACTTTTTCGGCGCGAAGAACTCAGGCACCATCTACGGTGTGATGCTTACGGCGTGGAGCGCGGGTGGTATCGTTGGCCCCATATTGATCGCCAGTTTTGGCACCACCAAGAACCCGGATTACATGACGCCCCTGTACATCATCGCGGTGATTATGCTGGTGAGTATCGTGCTGCCATTCGTTGCACGCGTGGTTGCGCGCCGCCGCACTACTATGGTTCAGGCTGCTGCCGGTCGGTAGGGATGGCGGGGATGCGGGGGTCTTGTGCTTGTCCGGGGTGGGGTGGTCGGCCATAGGTATCGTATAACGCTAGCGGAAGCGGACCCCGACGAGGACAAGCACAAGGCCCCCGCATCCACCCAACCCCGCGTCCTTGTCCCTACAGGACGCGGGGTTGGGTGGATGCGGGGCGTGAGCGTCATACGGATACGGCTGGCATGATACAATAGGTACTGATGTCATTTTTCTCAACTGGTCTGGGTCTATTTCCAGTATGCTAGAAGGATGTGTTCAATGCAAGAACGCACATTTTTGCCTGAAGTTGTACAAGGGGTTGTCACTGGGGCGCTGGAGGTTGGCTCAAGAATGCAGCCATTCAGCAAGGAGAGCCAGGAAAAAGCTCCCCGCATTCGCGACGCGAAGGTCGTGCATAGCGTTTGCCCCTACTGCGCGGTGGGATGCAGCCTGAACGTCTACGTCAAGGATGGCAGGGTGATTGATATCGAGGGCGACCCCAACAGCCCTATTAATCACGGAACGCTGTGTCCCAAAGGATCGGCTACATTCCAGTACACGGTGAACCCCAGTCGTCTGACGCAGGTGCTTTACCGCGCGCCTTATAGCGATCACTGGGAGGTCAAATCGCTTGACTGGGCCATGGAGCAGATCGCGCAGCGCATCAAGAAGACGCGCGACGAGACGTTTGTGGAACGGCTATCCGACGGGCGCGAAGTCAATCACACGCTGGGGATTGCTTCGCTGGGCGGCGCGACGCTGGACGTTGAAGAGAACTATCTGATGAAGAAGCTTCTCACCGGCGGACTAGGCATCATCTCGATTGAGAACCAGGCCCGTATATGACACAGTTCCACCGTACCCGGTCTGGGTACTACGCTGGGGCGTGGCGGGGCCACCACATTTCCACAGGACCTTGTGCATAGTGACGCTATTTTGATTATGGGCAGCAATATGGCAGAGGCGCATCCTATCGCGTTCGCTAACGTGGTGAAGGCGAAGGAACTGGGAGCCAAAGTCATGCATGTTGACCCGCACTATTCGCGCACGTCCGCGCTGGCGAACCTGTACGTGCCGACGCGCGCGGGCAGCGATATTGTCTTCCTGGGTGCGATCATTCACTATCTGCTGGAGAACAAGGGCTACTTCCATGATTACGTGGTGAATTATACGAATGCAGCCTCGCTGATCCGCAGAGAGTTCGAGGATACTGAAGAGCTGGATGGGCTGTTCTCCGGTTTTGATGCGCATACGGAGAGCTACAGCGACCAGAGCAGTTGGGAATATGAACGGGACGAAGACGGGAAGATTCTGGCCGATGCCACGCTGCAAAACCCGCGCTGTGTGTTCCAGATCATGCGCCGCCACTTCACGCGTTATACGCCGGAGATGGTAGAGGAGGTATGCGGTGTTTCGCGCGAACAATGGCTGCAGGTTGCGCAGACGCTGATGGAGAACTCCGGGCGCGAGCGCACGACGGCCATCTGTTACGCGGTCGGCTGGACGCAACAGTCGAAGGGCGTGCAGATTATTCGCGCCGCCGCTATCATCCAACTACTGCTCGGCAACATCGGACGCCCTGGTGGCGGCATCATGGCGCTGCGCGGGCATGCCTCGATTCAAGGTTCAACCGACGTGCCGACGCTGTATGATTTGCTGTCCGGTTATATGCCGCAGCCTGCCGCGATCGTGACGCCGACGCCGCACGCCGAAAATTCGCCGAATGCAACGACATGGGGTGAGAAGCACGACGCTCCCTCGAACGCGCAATCGCAGCAGACCTTACAGGAATACATCGATTCTTCAGGGCAGAAGCTGGGCTGGTGGTCCAACTTCCCGGCTTACATTCGCAGTCTATTGCAAGCCTGGTATGGAGATGCCGCCAACGAGGAAGAGGGCAATTGCAGTTATCGCCTGATTCCCAAGATGACCGGCGATCATTCGCACCTCGTGACGAGCTATGCCATGCTGGATGGCAAGGTCAAGGGCTACCTGCTCTTCGGGCAGAACCCGGCGGCGGGCAGTACCAACGCGCGCATGCAGCGTAAGGCGCTGGAGCAACTGGACTGGATGGTGGTACGCGATCTGTACGAGGTCGAGTCGGCGGCATTCTGGTATAAGCAGCCGGGTTTCGGGCCAGAAACCATTGCGGCCGATTCAAGCAAGATCAAGACTGAAATTTTCCTCCTGCCCGCCGCCGCCTCGACGGAGAAAGAGGGCAGCTTTACCAATACGCAGCGCATGCTCCAGTGGCGCGACAAGGCGGTTGACCCGCAGGGGGATGCGCGTTCAGATCTGTGGTTTGTCTACAATCTGGGCAAGCGCCTGAAGGAACTGTATGCAGACAGCAAGAAGTGGCGCGATCAGGGGCTACTGTCGCTGACGTGGGACTATGACCCTGAGCATCCCGAAGTGGGGTCGCGTATTACCAATGAGCCGGACGCGCTGCTGGTTCTGAAAGAGATCAACGGGTACTACGTACATCCACCTGAAGAGGCGGGAGCAGGGCAGAACGGGCAGGCGAGCTATACGCTGCACAATGCTCCACACGTGCCAAATTTCGCGGCGCTGAAGGGTGATGGCAGCACGGCGTGCGGTTCGTGGATTTATAGCGGGGTGTATCCTGCTCCCGGTAAAAACCTGGCGGCATCGCGCAACCCGGAGGGACGAACGTTCCTCGAGTGGGGCTTTGCCTGGCCTGCCAACCGGCGCATCCTGTATAATCGCGCCTCGGCGGACCCGCAGGGGCGGCCATGGTCGGAGCGCAAGAAGTATGTGTGGTGGGATGAGACCGAGAAGAAGTGGACAGGTTACGACGTACCTGACTTCCCGGTGGGTAAAGCGCCTGATTATAAGCCCGCGCCGGGAGCGGTGGGCATGGATGCTATCTCCGGCAGCGATCCCTTCATTATGAAACCCGATGGCAAGGGCTGGCTTTTCGTGCCGAAAGGACTGAAGGATGGGCCGCTGCCGACGCATTATGAACCGGCAGAGTCGCCGGTCCACAATGCGCTGTATCACCAGCAGAGCAACCCGGCGGCGAAGTACTTCCGCGACCGGCCTGATAATCGCCTGGCGGCGGTGGGTGACGAGAACTATCCAATAGTGATTACCACCTACCGGCTGACGGAGCATCATGTCAGCGGGCCGATGACGCGCTGGATGCCGTGGCTCAACGCGCTACAGCCGTCATTATTCGCGGAGATCAGCCCGGAACTGGCCTCGGAGCGCAAGATTCGACACGGCGACTGGATGATTATCAACACGCCGCGCGGCGAGATCGAGGCGCGTGCTATGGTGACACGCCGCATGCGCCCGTTGTTTGTGGCGGGCAAGGTGGTTCACCAGATTGGCCTGCCGTTCCACTGGGGTTTCCAGGGCAAGAGCAAGGGCAGCATCACCAATGACCTGGCGCACATGGTGCTGGAGCCGAACGTGAGCATCGAAGAGGCGAAGGCGTTTACCTGCAACGTGCGGGTAGGTCGGTTGCCGTGAATATGCTGTTGTCATAACGCAACGTGTGTAGGGACGTGATAAATCGCGTCCGTGTTCGCCATATGCCAGGTGAGCGGACGCGATAAATCGCGTCCCTGTTCGCCATATGCCAGGTGAGCGGACGCGATAAATCGCGTCCCTACACACGTTTTGAAGGAGAACACGATGGCAATTGAATCCTCCCAGGGGTCTTTGCAATCCGTGATCGGGGCGCTGGTGGGTAATAAGACGAAACCGATTGCGCGGCAGGCTGCTATGGGGTTTTTCACCGATACGAGTTTGTGTATTGGTTGCAAGGCGTGTGAGGTGGCTTGCAAGCAGTGGAATCAGCTTCCGGCGAGTGACCCGATCTGGACGGGGACGAGCTACGATAATACGGGGGCGCTGAGCGCGACGACGTGGCGGCACGTGCAATTTATCGAGCATATCGGGCGGCGCGAACAGGGATCGAACGGGCTGCATGGCGGTATAGACGCGCAAATCGCGCAGGCGAAAAGTGACGGCGTTATTCCCATGATTGCGCCTGGAACGGCTTTGCCTTTCTTCAATACTGATCGCTGGTTGATGCACAGCGATGTGTGCAAGCACTGCGCCAATGCACCCTGCCAGGAAGCCTGCCCGACGGGCGCGATTATCCGCACGGAGTTCGATACGGTGTACGTGCAGCAGGATATTTGCAATGGCTGCGGTTATTGCGTGGTGGCCTGTCCGTTCGGGGTGGTTGCGCGTGACGAGCGGAGCGATCACACGGCGCACAAATGCACCCTGTGCTATGATCGCATGAAGGATGGGATCGAGCCAGCCTGCGCCAAAGCCTGCCCGACCGATTCGATTCAATTTGGCGAAGTGGAGAAGCTGAAAGCGCACGCCCGCGAGCGACTGGGTATTTTACAGGCGCGCGGTGTGCAAGAAGCGCGGCTGTATGGCGTGGATGACGATATTCTCGAAGGTGGCTTGAATGCAAGCTTTCTGCTGCTGGATGAGCCAGAGGTGTACAACCTGCCGGCCAATCCCGCGCGCCCGTCGAACAACGTGGTTCCTGCGTCATTACGGACAATCCTGGCGGCTATTATTCTGGGATTGTTCGGCATTATTTTCTTTAGAGAAGATTAGGGGAGTGCCTTATGGAGCAAATTCGACTGCCACAGGCGCTGCGGGAAACAGTGTCACCGGCCAGTCTCGTCGAGCGACTGGCAACGCTTACGACGGGCTATACGCCCGACCTGGAACGAGAGATTGAGGAGGAGCCGAGCTATTACGATTATCCGGTGCTGAAAGAGTCAACCTGGCACTGGGAAATCATCTGGTATTTTTTCTTTGGCGGTCTGGCGGCAGGCTGCTTCGTGATTGCCAGTATTGCCTCACTCTTTGGCTCACGGGAAGACCGCGCAGTGGCGCGCACAGGCTATTATCTTTCGTTACTGACGCTGTTGCCATGCCCGCCGCTGCTCATCAAAGACCTGGGCAGACCTGAGCGATTTTTGCATATGCTGCGCGTCTTCAAGGTCAAATCGCCAATGTCGATGGGTACGTGGGGGCTGGTCAGCTTCTCACTCTTCAGCGGGCTGACGGCGGTGATCCAGGCAGCACGCGACGGCATACTGGGACGCTGGTGGGGCGCGCGCCTGCTGGCCGGGCTACCGCAACGATTGATAGCCTTGCCGGGAGTAGCGCTGGGTATCTTCGTTGGCGGCTATACCGGGGTGCTATTGACAGCGACCAGCGTGCCGCTGTGGTCGCGCAGCAAAGAGCTGGGGGCAATATTTGTGTCGTCGGCAATATCGACCTCAGCGGCCCTGATCTCGCTCGTGCTGCGTCTGACAGGCGCACCTGCCCATTCACTGCATAAACTGGAACGCCTGGAATGGACTGCGCTGCTGGTTGAGATGACGGGATTGGTGACATTCTTGCGCGGGAGCGGGCGCGCGGCGCGGCCACTGGTGGGAACCGCGCCTGCCGAGCACGGGCGCGCCTTCTGGGGCTTTGTTTTTGGCAGCGGACTGTCCCTGCCCTGGCTGCTGCAGTCGTTCTCGTTGTTGAGCGGACGACGCAAGAATAAGCAGAACAATGGGCGCGGCATTGTCATCTCGCTGCTAGTACTGGTGGGCGGCTACTTCCTGCGGCGCACGATGATCGAGGCCGGGCGCACATCGAGCCGGGATGCGCGCACGACGCTATGGAACGCCAAAAAAGTCAATTGACTTATTGTTGCAGGCCGCTGACGACGCGGGCGTATTTCTCGGCGAGGGCCTGGGCCTGCTCGTTGGAGACGGATTCGGCGATGACGTGGAAGAGCGGACGGTCGGCATCGGGGAGCACCAGCACCCATTCTTTGCCGAGATCGATCTTGATGCCATCGATGGGTTTGGCGCGGCGTTCGCGATACTGCTCGCTGAGGATGCGCATGACCTTGCCCTTGTTCTCCCAGGGGCAGTTGACGGTGGTACGGCTCATGTAGTAGGCCGGCAGGTCGTCAACCACTTCGGAGAGACGCATTTCGAAGGTTGCCAGCAGTTCCAGCAGTTTGACTACTGCCAGCATGCCGTCAAAGGCTGGTTGCATGGCGGGGAAGACAAAGCCACCCGCACCGTCACCCACCAGCACGACACCCTCGCGTCCAGCCGCCGTCATCAGGGCATTGGCCAGCACCCTGGTCTGCATGATTGTCCCATCGTAGCGTTTGGCGATGTGCTGAAGCGCGCCTGGGGCCGAGACGGGAGCGGCCACAATACCGTTGCGGTTTTTGCGCAAAATCAGACTGGTCATGACTGCCAGCATCTTCATGCCGTCCAGCACGCGGCCGCGGTCATCCACGACTGAGATGCGCTCACCGCCGGGATCGATGCGTATGCCCAGGTCGTCGTTCAAGGTCGAGGTGATGGTGGCGAGTCGCTGCATATCCTTCTCGATTTCCTCGATGGACCGTGCTGATCGCGCCTCTTCAAAGTTGGTGTTGAGCACAATGACTTCACATCCCAGGCGATTTAAGATGCCGGGCAGCAGTTGTATTGTGCTGCCATTGGCGTAGTCCATTATGACGCGGAACTTGCGCCGCTGGACCAGGGGTACATCAACCACCTTCATCAAGCCATCCAGATAGCGGCCCAGCACATCCGAGTTTGACAGGACTTCAATCGACCCCAGATCGTCAAGGTAGACGCGGCGGAAATCCTCGCGGAAGAAGAGATTCTCGATCTTGCGCTCGGTCGTTTTATTGATATCGGTGCCGTACTGGTCAAAGAATTTGATATCCACAACACGCGGATCGTGCGGGGAAAGCTGCACGTGTACGCCGCCGATGGCGTCTGTGGTGCGCACGTAGTAACGCGCCACCGGAATGGGAACCTGGTTGATGTCTTCTACATTGACGCCTGCCGAGGGCATACCAGCGATGACCGCGCGTTTAATCATGCGTGATGTGCGATGCGAAGAATCGCGGTTGATGCAGACCATAGAACCTTTGGGCAGGATCGCGCCATAGGCCGCGCCCAGTTTGGCGGCAAACTCCGGCGTCAGGTCAACATTCACGAGGCCAGTCACGCCAAAGCGGCTGAAGAGACCGCGTTTACCCTGCGACCCCCAGATGATGCTGGTATTGATGACGGCTCCGGCTTCGATCTCTTTGTCGGGCCAGATTTTGACGTTGGGCTGAATGATAGCGCCTTCCTGGACGATGGAGTTATCGCCGATCACCGAACCCTCGAACATGACAGCCTTGCTCTTGATGCTGGTAGAGGAGCCGACGATGGCTCCGCGCAGTTCCGCGCGCTCGCCGATAAACGAATTATTCCAGACAATGCTGCGATCGACCTGGGCGCGTTCGTCGATAATGGTGTACTGGCCGATGGTGCTGGGTCCATGAATAATGCTGCCTGACTTGACCTTGCAATCTTGCGCCAGGTAGATGGGGCCATATAATTGCGCATCGGGGTCAATCTGCACACCTTCTTCGCACCAGATATTGCCGCCTATGTTCTTAGCGGGTATCTCGATATCGGCGCGTCCCTGCAAAGCATCGGCGTTAGCGCGCATATACTCACTGAGGCTGCCGACATCACACCAGTAGCCATTGGCGACGTAGCCGTAGATGGGGTCGCCCTTGCGCAGCATGTAAGGGAACAATTCCTGGCTGAAGTCGTAGGGTTTGTCTTTCTCGAAGTACGAGAGAATCTGGGGATCAATAACATAAATACCTGTATTGATAGTATCGCTAAAGACCTCGCCCCAACTCGGCTTTTCAAGGAATTGCGCGATATGGCCGTCTTCGTTGGTAATGATGACTCCATATTCAAGAGGATTGGCGACGTGCGCCAGGGTAATGGTTGCCAGCGCTTTCTTCGTCTCGTGATATTTGATGATCTCGGTCAGGTTAAAATCGGTCAACGCGTCGCCGCTGATAACCAGAAATGGTTCGGTCAACTGCTCTTCCGCGTTCTTGACACTGCCAGCCGTGCCGAGTGGGACATCTTCGCGCGAGTAGGTGATATGCATGCCGAGCTGTGAGCCGTTGCCAAAATAATCTTCGATGTTGCTTGCCAGGTACTGAACGGTCACAACGACATCCGTAATACCGTGACGTTTCAACAAATTGAGGATATGTTCCATGACTGGTTTCCCAGCAATCGGCACCATCGGTTTGGGGCGGCGAATAGTTAATGGTCGCAGCCTTGAACCTTCCCCCCCGGCCATAACAACCGCTTTCATGGAGGCCTCCTTAAGTAGCTCAATAGTAGTTCAATAGTAGCTCAACCTGATAAAAAAATAGTGGGGCGGCACAGCAATAGCCACGCCGCCCCAATTGTACAACATCTCAAAAAATAGTCGCAAGTGGTTTATTGCCA
>DATLSI010000133.1:0-12455 GCA_035534255.1 Ktedonobacteraceae bacterium
TCCCACTCACCAATTCAGGCGCCTTATCCCAGGCAAACAATGTTGTTGAAGATGAAGTCATCATCGATGCGATCAAGGTCAATAAATATTTTGGTGATAAACATGTCCTCAGAGATGTCGACTTTCAAGTGAGGAAACGCGAGGTTGTCGCGCTTATCGGCCCCAGCGGTTCGGGAAAAAGTACGTTGTTACGTTGCTTTAACGGCCTGGAGAAGCATACCAGTGGCGAGATTTACATTCACGGGCATCAACTTGATCCCAATCTCTCGGTCAAACAACTCAGCCCGATTCGCAGCGAACTGGGTATGGTTTTCCAGAATTTCAATCTCTTTCCGCATATGACCGTACTTCAGAACATTATCGAAGCGCCTATGCGAGTGCGCAAGACGCCTAAAGGCCAGGCGGTGGCCCAGGCCGAGAAATTGCTGGCGAAAGTTGGGCTTGCAGAGAAGCGAGACGTGTATCCCAACCGGCTTTCTGGCGGGCAGAAGCAGCGCGTTGCTATCGCGCGCGCCCTGGCAATGCAGCCGCGCGCCTTACTTTTCGACGAGCCAACCTCGGCCCTTGATCCAGAGCTAGTGGGCGAGGTGCTCAAAGTCATGCGCGACCTGGCCTACGAGGGCAGCACAATGGTAGTCGTAACACATGAAATGCAGTTTGCGCGCGATGTCTCAGACCGCGTCGTCTTTATTTCGGACGGCGTGATCGTCGAACAGGGCGATCCCGAAGATCTGTTCAAACGGCCTACACATGAGCGCACAAGGCTATTCCTGGAGCGTGTGCTTTCTACCATGCTATAGGTAGGCTCAACTCGGAGTTGCCAGGACTATTTACGGAAAGGCACTTAGATATCATGACCCAGGACATTGGCAGACGATCTTTTTTGAAACGCACGGGCCAGCTTGGTGGACTAGTTGCCGTCGGTGGTAGCATCGAAGCGTTGCTCGCCGCCTGCGGGGGCAACGTCTCGACAGGCGGTGGCACAACCCCTACCGCGGGCGCTACGACAGTTGCCAGCGCGGGCCTCATGGCGCCTGGTAATTTGCAATGGGGCGCTGACTACGTTTCGGGCGCACCCTATGTATTTCAAGATCCGACCAACCCCAAAAACCTTGTGGGCTTCGAGGTTGAAATTGCCGTGGCTATGGCCAAGTTGATGCGCATCAACCAAGCGCAGGTAGAGGTCTGCTATGCCAATCTAGAGCAGGCGCTGTTGGGCAACCAGGTCGACATGGTCATGAACGGCTGGGAAAAAACGCCCGACCGCGAAAAGACCGAGTTATTTTCTGACCCCTACTATCGCTACGGCCAACAGATCATTGTGCGAGTCGATGATACGCGCTTCACAGGCGTCACCCCGACCGATGTCTCGGTTCTGGGAGGGTATACCGTCGGCACCGGTTCGGGCTACCTGGCTGAGACATTAATGGATGATTACAACGCTACTAACCCTCCCAAGAAAATCAATGTTCACGCTTACACCGGCAATATCGCTTTCAGCGACCTCGTGCAGCACAAGGTGGATGCCTTCTTCCTGGACTTCCCCATTGCAGCTTACTATGTGCTGGGTACCGGCCCAGGCGCTCAGCCGATTCCCCAGTTGAAGTTGCTTGGTGGTACGCTCAACAAGGATAACTACTACGTCGGATTCAATAAGAGCAGTCCCAGGGCTTCCATACTTTTGCCGGAGATCAACCAGGCCTTTTCCATTCTCAAGGCAAATGGTACGCTCTATCAGATTTACAAAAAGTGGCAACTCTGGAATAGCGACCAGGCGTCTATCGGCGTTACCACTGGCTGATAACGAATTTTGATAACCACATACGGGAATGTAGGGGCGCAACATACTGCGCTCCTACATTCCATTGTTGAGAAAGGGTCGGGGCATGGATTTTAGTATCATCCCGCAGGCGCTTCCAGAATTTTTACATGGGGCATTAAATACCATCATCTACTGCGTGGTTTCTTTTCCTCTGGCTTTGCTGCTGGGACTGATTCTGGCCCTCATGGGTAGCTCGCGTTTTATCTGGCTGCGCGGCCCGGCGCGCATCTACATTGAAGTTATCCGCAGCACTCCTTTTATCGCCCAGATATTTCTCATCTATTTCGGCTTGAGCACCATTCTGTTTAACATTAGTAACCACTTTGGAAGCGCGAACCTGGCAGTCTACGTTAATGGTTGGACCGCGGGTATTGCAGCGCTGGCTATCAACTATTCGGCCTATGAAGCGGAAGTCTTCCGCGCCGGTTTCCTGTCGGTCGAACGCGGCCAGACCGAAGCTGCTTTCTCGTTGGGCCTCAATTCACAACAGAACTTCTTTCGCATTGTGCTTCCCCAGGCCGTCCCCTTGATGATCCCACCTTTCGTCAATGACCTCATCTATATGCTCAAAGATTCCGCCATTGTCAGTGTCATCGCTGGTTTAGAGCTTACCGCCGTACTCGATACCTGGCGTATTCGCCATGGTAGTGATCCCATTCCGCTCTTTATTCTCGCGATGGTATTGTATCTCTTGCTCAGCCTGCCAACGTCGTACTTTGCCAGGTGGTATGAACGCAAATTACGGGCGGCATTATAGGCTGGAGGAAATTAGTATGGAACAAACATTTACAAAATCGAATACGCGGCGCAAGCCGCGTGGCTGGCTGGTCATATTAGATTATGTCTTTTATGTAGCCATTGTTGCGGCGTTGGGCGCTTTTTCTTACTACCTCTTCCAGTTTCGTGACTCCATCGTCCTCTTTTTCCCAACATTCCTTCAGGGAGCAGGTTTAACCATCTTTCTCTCTGTCTCGAGTATGATCCTGGCGACCATCTTCGGCTTTGTTGGCGCGCTGGGTCGCCTTTCGCGCTTCGCGCCATTTCGCATTATCGCCGCAATCTATGTCGAGGTCATACGCGGTACACCCATCCTGGTGCAATTATTTGCCTGGGGTTTTGGTGTGCGCGCCCTGCTCGAACAGGTGGGCTTTGATCCCTATACCATCGCTTATAATTTCATGACCCTGTTGCAGAATAATAGCATTGTACCAAGCCCTTTCGTTTTTGATGCCGTCTTCTATGGCATCGTCGGCCTGAGCTTTAACTATGGCGCTTACCTGACCGAAGTCTTCCGTACAGGTATCGAGTCGGTCCCTATCGGCCAGACCGAAGCTGCCCTGAGTCTGGGCCTCAACTCGCGCCAGATCATGCGCAAAATTGTGTTGCCTCAAGCGTTCCGCATCACCATTCCGCCGTTCGCCAACTACTTCATTACGCTCGTCCAGGATAGCGCGCTGCTCTCCACCATTGGCGGCGTACTCGAACTGCAACAGTTAACCAATGCGGCTGCCACCGCCAACGCGTCCAACGCCAATCTGCAACTCTTCTTTTACGTGTTTGGGGCGCTCATGTTCTTTTGCATCTGCTATCCGCTCGCCATATTGGCCCGTTACCTGGAGTCGCGCTATGCGCGCGCGTATTGATATACACAGTGCGGTCTCTAAACAGAGCGGCATGAAAGAAGTCGTGCGACACATGCTTCTTTTATTTAAAGGAGTGAAATTGTGACGGTCGTGTGATGAAAAGCCCTATGGTTGTGACGAAATGGTGAGGCTCGTGTTCTATACTATCCTGAATAGCGGGAATTTTTACCCGTTGGCAGCTCCTGGCGATGCTTATTTGCTTGAGAGACGAGGTGGATTCCACTAACTTCAAGGACTCCTGCCTGAAGGCACTGGAGAACGAGCGGCAATGCCAGGAGCCAAGGAGTACACCGTACTCGTATTGGCGCAGCGCCAAGTCCCAGTGAAAGGAGACAGTACCATGGGTGGGACCGCACAATATCTCCATGCCGGGTTTATCCTGATCTCAATTGCCAACCTGGTTGTGATCGCGCTTTTGATTGTTGTCTTTGTCCTCGCTGTCACGCTCCGTCGTCCGGAGAAGTCGCGCATCTCCACCATCGAAGCGACACCAGATACTGCTGGAACCGTGGGCGAAGAGGCGGCGAACGCGGAGGTACGCCCATGAACCTGACCACGAGTATCCGTGAACGGGTGCGCACCTGGATGCCCCTGGAAGACCTGCTTCCTGATCACCTGCCGGCCTTCGTGCGCTCGCCGGCTTACTTCTTCGGCGTCATCACGCTTTCCAGTTTGGTGCTACTGATTGTCTCCGGGATCGTGCTGGCTGCCTTTGGGCCGCAGTGGTGGCATGACAACCCGGTCGGCCATTTCGTGAACAGCGTCCATTTCTGGTGCGCGGAGGCGTTCTTCTTCTCGCTGACGCTGCATCTGTGGACGGAGTTCTGCAAAGCGGCGTGGCGGCATGGCCGTCGGCTCACCTGGGTGGTCGGAGCGATCACGTTTGTCGCCGCCATTGGCACGGCGTTTACCGGCTACCTGTCCCAGACGAACTTTGATGCGCAGTGGATCGCCGTCCAGGGCAAAGATGCCCTGAACGCCGTCGGCATCGGCGCGTTTTTCAACCTGATGAACTTTGGGCAGATGTTTGGCTTCCACGTCTTCTTGCTCCCGCTCCTCCTGGTGCTGCTGGTGGGCCTGCACCTGCTCCAGGTGCGTATCCGTGGGGTGGTACGCCCCTTTGCCTCCACCAGAAAGGCTGAACGCGCCGAGGAGTTGCTTTGGAGAGGCGCAAGGCGCAAGAAGGCGCAGGCCCCTGCTGCCACGGGGGAGGTCGAGCCACGCCCCTTGCCGTCCGACCAGGTGCGCTACTATCGCGGGATCCGCATGATGCCGTATGACCTCGTCCGCGAGGGATTGGTGGCCCTGCTCGCGGTGCTGGTGCTGGTGCTGGTGTTCGCCGGGATCTTTTCCTCGGCCGACGAGCCACCGCTGACGCTCCAGCAGTACGCCCAGCAGAACCCGGTGGGCTTCGTAACCACGACCATGGGCGGGCTGAGCGGCACGGGCTCCATTGCGCAGTATGGCCCGCCCTATAATACTGGCACCGGCTCCGTCCAATCGATCGGGCCGATTTCGCTGCAGCAAGTTGCAGGCGTGACCATCCCCATCGATGTAGCGCAGGTCTATGTGCTCGAGCCCTTAACCATCGCTGCCCAGACCGACACGCAGTTGGCCGCGGCGCTCCAGACGTTTACGCGCGCCAGTGCGCAGCAGCAGACGGCCTGGGAGAACGCCTATACCGATGCGCTGGGACAAGCGACGGTGAGCAACGGTCACGTGGTCGTTCCGCAAGGTGATTACGGCCCGCTCCCGGCGATGATGGATCAACTGCTGACGCTGGGCACCAGCGGTGCGCTGGACGGACTGCTCCTGCGCAGCGGGGGCTTCTATCAGAACGACTTTACCAAGCCGCTGCTCTTCTTGTCGGAGGATGCGCTGCCGGCCAGGGCGGAGCAACTGAATATGCTCGGCTCGCAGTGGGGCATGATGAACTCGACGGGCAACTACCCCGGGCAATCGTGGCTCTGGCTCTATACGTTCTGGTACCAGATCCCGCCCTACAACACCGCGCCGAATGCCGATGTCCTGGTCTGGGTCACGATGGCGGTGCTAACCGCGCTGCTCGTGGTGTTTCCCTACCTGCCCTACCTCAATCGCCTGCCCTACTATCTCGGCGTCCACCGCCTGATCTGGCGCGAGTACTATCGTGATAGGCGGGCCGCGCAGGCGGCTGGCGGCACGGGACTCGCGGCGGAGAGCGGGTGAGCCTGTCGTTGAAACTTGTATAGAAACGTAGAGAAGTCGTAAGTAGTTCCCATAGCTGATCCGAGTCCTGGCTTGTTATTGTCAGCCAGGACTTTGCGAAAGGAGAAAACAAATGCCTCTCACCTCATGGTTCGCGTAAATCTGGACGCAAACTCAACATTCTGATTTTATCCCCATCTTATAAGAGAACAAATTGAGGCCGCATTAGCTTACGATTCCAATATGGAGCAAACAGACAAGCTTGCTGGCTAACTCCCCTTGCTTTCTGCCTGGCTTATAGGCTATACTGTTTACATAAGAACACACAAATCGTACCCAGAGCAATGAATGCTGGTGTTTTTCGTGAAAGTCACAGACATACCCGGTAAAAAACGAGGTCGTTATATACCGAAATACTACGTATTTCGCGGCTTTCACCTGTCCACTTGCTATCCCTGATTTCTCCTCATCCTCCGAATGTACCTGGTCTGTGCCAGGGTGAAGTGCCTTTGCCTTTGCTTTTCCACTTCCCACGTGCTTTGATCGCGGCAGGCTGCTTTTCGTTTAACTTTTCGCAGACCAGGTGAGTTTTACATAGTAGCAAGCGTCCTTTGATTTGTTTTTCATAGCGTTTATCCCCAGAGATAAGCGATTGCATACCCACATCTTACGTATCTCTCGTACATTTGTAACAGAACGGGGCGCATCCGGTAAGCGGGCCGGAGTGGGTTGTCTTTTAATAATCCGCATAACCAGAAAGGATTTTTATGAGTACCGATGGCTTACGACAGGCCCTCGACGATTCACAGCGGTACCTCGATGTCGTCCAGAAACAGGTGCTGGGCAAAAGCGAAGCGGAATGGCTGATCGATACGACGGTCAATAACTTCGCGAAATATTACAATAGTGGTTTTATCGAGTATCGCAAGTCAGTCGCGGAAGCAGGAGACTTCGCGGCAGTCGAATGGACGGGACACGGCGCAATCTTCAAGGATGTGCTGGGCCGCGAATACATTGACTGCCTGGGTGGGTTTGGCCTCTTCAATCTTGGCTGGGCGCATCCGAAGGTCGTGGGGGCCGTGCAGGCACAATTACAGAAAAGCCCGTTGCCGACGCAGGAATTGCTTGATCCACTGCGCGGCATGCTGGCGCACTTGCTGGCTGAGATTACGCCAGGTGACATTCAATACAGCTTCTTTGTGAGCAGTGGCACCGAAGCCGTTGAGGGTGCCATGAAACTCGCCAAGCTCTACACGCGCAAGAGCGGCTTCATCGCCTCGGTGCGCGGCTTTCACGGCAAAACCGCCGGTTCGCTCTCGCTGACAGGCAAGGCCATCTTCCGCCGCCCGGCCATGACACCGCAGAACAATGTCTTCCATGTGCCTTTCGGAGATGCCGACGCGGTAGAGCAGCAATTGCGTATCGCGCGCGAAGTGGGCAACGATATCGCCGCCGTTATCATGGAGCCGATCCAGGGTGAGGCGGGCGCGATAGTGCCACCGGATGATTTCTGGCCGCGCCTGCGTCAAATCTGCGACGAGTACGAGGTATTGCTGATAGCAGACGAAGTACAGACGGGCATGGGGCGCACAGGCAAGCTATGGGGAGTAGATCACTGGGATGTCGCGCCCGATATCATCGCCTCGGCCAAAGCTTTAGGCGGCGGCGTTATGCCCATTGGCGCATTCATGTCCACACCCAAAATCTGGAGCGTCATGAATAGCAACCCGTTCATCCATACTTCGACGACGGGCGGGAATCCGCTGGCCTGCGCCGCCGCCATCGCCGCTATCAACGTCACACTGGAGGAGCGCATTCCTGAGCAAGCCGCCGAAAAGGGTGAATACTTCATCGCGCAGTTGAAGGATATCGCCTCACGTCACAGGGATGTCTACACTAACATTACCGGCAAGGGTCTGCTGATCGGCCAGCATTTCGTCAATGATGAAGTTGGCTACGCGGTGGCTTCGGGCCTTTTCAAGCGTGGCGTACTCATCTCAGGTACGCTCAACAACTCGCGCGTCGTGCGCGTCGAGCCGCCAGTGGTCATTACACGCGCAGAGATCGATACTATCCTCAATCGCCTGGAAGATACACTGCAAGAGTTGCGCGGGTCGATTTCGACGCCCGATGTGCCTGATGATTGGGATGCTGCCAATGACCTGCCCTCTGCTCCCACGCAGAGCGTCACAAATCGCGTTGCTAGCGATGATTCCAGCGCCGCCGTCGCTTAATAGCTGCTATAAGGGGGTAACTTTTATGCATATTATTGTACTTGGCGGCGCGGGAGCGATGGGACGTATAACGGTGCGCGCGCTGACCGAATATACTGAAGTTGACCAGGTGACTATCGCCGACTACAACGAAGAGCGCGCTCATGAAGTGGCCGCCTCGCTCAACAGCGGCAAGCTACATGTGCGTCAAATCGATGTCAACGATGAGGAACGCCTGTGCCAGTTGTTGCGCGGGGCAGATGTCGCATTGAACGCGGTCGAATACGTCTTTAACATGCCTATTCTTAAAGCGTGTATTCGGGAGAAAGTGCATTATGCCGACCTGGGCGGCCTCTTCCATATCACGCGCAAGTTGATGGCTATGCGTGCCGAAGTTGAAGCGGCGGGCATCACAGCTATTCTGGGCATGGGCGGCACTCCCGGCATCACCAACGTTCTTGCGCGCGCTGCCGTCGACAAGCTCGACCGCGTTGAGAGTATAAAGGTGGAACTGGGTTGCAGCGACTCCACGCCTTCGACGGCTCCCCTGGTCGCGCCCTATTCCATCCGCACCATCCTCGACGAGTTCACAAAACAGCCCCAGGTATTCAAGGATGGTGAATGGTATCCCCAGCAGTCCCTGAGCGGGCAGGAAGAGATGATCTTTCCCTTGCCTGTTGGCCGCGCCACCGCCATTTATTCGCTGCATTCGGAGTGCGCCACCTTCCCGGTCTCGTTCCAGGAAAAGGGTATTCGTTATGTCTCGTTTAAGATTGCCTTCCCGACCGACTTTATGACGAAGCTCAAATTCCTGGTAGACCTGGGTTTTGGCAGTGATGAACCGATCAGCGTGCGCGGCGTCAAAGTTTCACCGCGAGAGACGCTGGCAAAGCTGCTCGAAATGGCTCCCGTAGAGGATGTCGAACCACAGGACTGCGACGTATTGCGCGTCGTCACGAGCGGCGAGGCAAACGGCCAGCCGGTGGAGATCACCAACCAGGTGCTAGTGCTGCCCTATCGCCGCTGGAACGTCGGCGCGGGTGCGCTCGATACGGGCGTGCCGCTCGCTATCGCCGGGCGCATGCTGGCCAACGGCGAAATTACCCGGCGCGGCGCGTTTGGCCCTGAGCTGTGTGTCCCTGTCGAGCTGTTCTTGCGCGAACTGGCAAAATATGACATGCACGTCACCGAGACAAGAACAGTGGCCGTATCGTAGCGGTGCGGTTATGTGAGTTTGTGTATGTAGGGACGCGATAAATCGCGTCCGTGTTGGCAAATGATCCGTGTTGGAGGACGCGATAAATCGCGTCCCTACATACATACGGCATAATATAGAGACGCATTGCCCTATGAACTTTCTCTATGCCTGTGATAAAATGTGAGCAGAAGGATAGGCAAATGCTCTGCAAATTCGTAATGAATTTGTCGTATAGCTGCGAATATCGTATACTATCGTGCAATTGAGCGCGTATTTCGTCGTAAGGGGTTGATCTGGTACGCCCCGCTATTTCGCACATCCGAAAGGAGCTACTGAGGTGGCCGAGTACAAACTTTTAATTAACGGTGAACTCGTCGATAGTAGTTCGGGCAAAAAAGCTGTGGACATAGGCCCGGCATCGGGTTCGCCCATCGCCGAGGTGCCTTTGAGCGCGGTAGAAGATGTTGAGCGTGCCGTCTCCGCGGCGCGCGCGGCATTTGATGATGGACGCTGGTCAAAGCTGCCGCACGCTACACGCGCATCTATGCTGGAAAAGTTCGCCCAGGTTATCGAATCTCACGCTTCCGAACTGGCTGAGCTGGAGTCGCAGGACGCTGGTAAGCCGATCAAACTGGCACGCGACAGCGACATCCCATTCTCCATCGACAATTTCCATTTCTTCGCGGGCGCGGTTCGGCACCTGTCGGGCATGGCATCTAGCGAGTATACCGGCGGTCATACCAGTATCATTCGCCGCGAGCCGCTCGGTGTGGTTGCCTCGCTGGCTCCCTGGAACTATCCGTTCATGATGGCGGCCTGGAAGATCGGCCCCGCGCTGGCAGCTGGCAACACCGTTGTGCTCAAGCCCTCGGTTGAAACGCCCCTCACCACGCTCAAGCTTGGCGAAATCGCCCTGGAAGCAGGATTACCTCCCGGCGTGCTCAATATTCTGACCAGTGGTCCTGGTGTTGCGCAGGCTCTCTCCAGTCACAGGCAGGTCAACATGGTATCAGTTACCGGCAGCACCGAGAGCGGCAAGCATGTCATGCGGGCGGGCGCTGATACGGTCAAGCATGTGCATCTCGAACTGGGCGGCAAAGCGCCTTTTATTGTCTACGATGATGCCAATATCGAAGCTGCCGCTAATGGCGCGGTAGTGGGTGGCTATGTCAACTGCGGTCAGGACTGCACGGCTGCCACGCGCGTCTACGTGCAGGACAGCATCTACGACCAGTTCATGCAGTCTTTCCTCAGCAAGGTCAAACAGGTGCGCGTCGGCAATCCGGCCAATGAGAGCACCGACATGGGTCCATTGATCTCTGCTAACCAGCGCGCTACCGTCGAGGGCTTTGTCGAGCGCGCGCTGCGCGACGGCGCGAATATCGTCACAGGCGGCAGGCGTGCCCATGTAGCAGGCCTGGAGAACGGCTTCTTCTTCGAGCCGACCGTTATCGCGCAGGACCGCAATGATGCCGACATTGTGCAGAATGAGGTCTTTGGCCCGGTCATCGTGGTCTGTCGCTTCAGCACGGAAGAGGAAGTTTTACAGAAGGCTAACGATGTCGTCTATGGCCTGGCGGCTTCCGTCTGGACGACCGACATCTTCAAGGCCATGCGCGCAGCCAGCGCCTTACAGTTCGGCACCGTCTGGATCAACGATCACCTGCCGATTACTTCAGAGATGCCACATGGCGGTTTCAAAGAGAGCGGCTTTGGCAAGGATATGTCCATGTACTCCTTCGAGGAGTACACCCAGATCAAACATGTCCTGGTCGAACTGACCAACGAAGACCGCAAAGGCTGGCACTACACCATCTTTGGTGACGCGGAATAAGCGTTCTTAAATCACTACCTTTTTCGCATGGCACCCGACAGGGTGCCATGCATGTTTCCTGTTACAAAAAGCAGTGCATCCGCTAAATCCAGAGGATAGTGTTTCATATGCCATTACTAGCTGATCTCATCGATCTGCCCTCTCAGCCGCTCATTTCTATGGTGGGAGCAGGCGGCAAAACCACAACCATGTACACACTGGCCCGCGAACTCGCCTGGCAAGGCAAGCGCGTCATCACCACTACCACGACGCAAATTTTCACTCCTGGTGCGGATGAAACTGAAATGCTCATCGTCGAAGCTGAAACTTCCCGACTGCTTGATAGGGTGATGGCAGCCTGGCAGCCCTACCAGCGTATTACCGTTGCGAGCAGCGTGAATGAGCGTGGCAAATTGTTCGGGATTCAGCCTGACATCCCCTCACTCTTGTTCGCACAAGGCGGGGCGGACGCCGTTATCATCGAGGCCGACGGTGCGCGTCACCGCATGATTAAAGCTCCGGCAGACTACGAGCCAGTGGTGCCATCCGCAACGAACGTGGCATTGCTGCTCATGAGCGCTGAAGCTATAAACCAGCCATTGAGCGAGGCGATTGCGCACCGGCCAGAACGCATAGCCGCTGTGTCAGGTATTACTATGGGCGAAATGCTAACGCCTGACGTAGTTGCGCGGCTGATGACGAGCGAGCAGGGCGCGCTGAAAGGGATTCCTGAGAATGCGAAAGCGTATGTGCTGGTGACTCATACGACGGATAAAAAGGTAGATAGCATTCGAGAACTGGCGCGCCTGGTCATGGATTCGCCGCGCATCATGGGTACGCGGTGTTCGGAACGAGCGGGGGAGTGGTTCATCCCCCTGCGATAATGTCCTTATCAAGGTATTTTATCCACATCCTCATCGGGGGAAGTGCCAGAGGTGGGTGGTGTATTGCTATCGGCGGGTGGCGCTCCTGTTAAAGGTTGCGCATTGCCATTGGTATCTGGCGTTCCTGCCTGTAGATTTTCAGGTTCTTCCGGGGCTGCAAGTAGCAAAGATTCAGACATGTAATTGTGAACGTACAGGAGTACAAGACGCTCTACATCTGGAAATTCAACAAAATGTCGCCTGGGAAGATTCATTATTTGCCTGAACTGGCGAGTCTGGGGTGCGGGTGGCAACAGGACATAAAGATCACCTACCTGCTGAGTATTAATATTACGCGCAAAAGGACTTGTGCGTGAGCCTAAGAGCCTCTTAGCCAGAGCTAAATGGTCGGAGTTTTCAGCTATCTTTTGCAGAACTCCAGCGTCTGAAAGTGCCTGATCGAGTTCTGTATTTTTGCCTTCCCAGAGCAACTGACCCCAAGCGGCGAAGGCATTGGCCGCCAACATTTGCATTTCTTCTTCGTTGGGCATCATGTCTCCCTCGACAATCGATTGCAACATGACCTGACTGATTCTTTTGCGTATTGTATCGATGACGGATTTCATCACTAGAGGCTGTCGGCTTCGATCATTTTGTGCGAGCGTTTCATAACGCTTGACAAGGGGCGACATGCCAGTAAACGCAGTAGAACTGAG
>DATLSI010000134.1:0-17942 GCA_035534255.1 Ktedonobacteraceae bacterium
ATGGACGCGATTAATCGCGTCCCTACGGCTGTTAGATACAATTTTTAGCAGGAGGAACATTACATGTACCCCATTATCACCAGGGACCCGGTGAGCGGGCATGAACTGATCGTTACCAGGCTCGAATGCCCGCAGAGCGGCATCGTCATCGAGGGGCAATTTGACCTGGGTTGGATCGGTCGCCTGACACGCGAGCAACTGGACTTTGTGGAGTTGCTGGTCAAGAACCGCGGCAATATCCAGAAACTGGCTGCCGACCTGGATATCGCCTATAATACCGCGCGTAGCCGCCTGGACGAGATCGTGACCGCGCTGGGTGGCGCGCCCGAAAACGATGGGCGCGTTGACCGCCGCCTGGTGCTGGATCGTCTCGCGTCGAAAGAGATCAGCGTCGAAGAGGCCATGCGCATGTTAAAGGGTTAAGCAGATGGCAATTGAAGAGCGCAATCGCATCCTGAGCATGGTCGAAGCCGGGCAGGTATCCGCCGGGCAGGCCGCGCAGTTACTTGATGCTATGGCAACGCGGCAAGGACCCGTGGAAACGCGCCCGCTAAATTCCACGCTGCGCATCTGGGTGTCGGATACAACCAGCAGGCGGCCAAAGGTCAAGATGACCGCCACCTTGCCCGTACCCATGCTAAGCTTGAGCCTGCGCATGTTGTCCCGCTTCGCGCCGCAATTGAATGAGAACGCCATCCAGCACGTCATTCGAGCTATTGAAAGAGGCGCGACAGGCCGCGTCCTCGATGTACAGGACCTTGAAGAAGGAACGCGTCTAGAGATTTTTGTTGAGCTATAAATGGAGGAAACACCTATGCAACAAACATTTCCTGCCGGTAAAGAGTCAAAAATTATTATTAAACAACTGAATGGCGACCTGAGCGCGCGCGCCTGGGAGCAGCCTCTGATAAGTATCGAGACTGATGGGTCCGTGACTCAAGTGACCCAGGAGGGAGACATAGTGATGATCGTCAATTGTGACGACGATCTTGCTCTGCATGTACCGCCTGATACGGAAATTCATGTCACAAACGCCAAAGGCGATCTTTCTCTCACGAACTTGCGGCGGGTGGAGCTAAAAAATATCGCGGGCGATGTAGTGTTAGATACTATCGGTGTAGGGGCCGATATTGAGCAAATAGGCGAGGCTATCGCGGTTGCTGAACTCTCCGGCGACCTGCTGGTAAACAATGCTTCGTCCCTGCGTGGGCGCGAGGAGGTGCAGGGCGATGTGACACTCACGAACGTGGCTCTGATAGAGATGGAGAACGTGGGGGGCGACCTTGCATTGAAGCAGACCGAAGCCGTTGTGATTGGCGCGGTGGGTGGTGACATGACCATTGAAGGCATCGCCGACGCGCTGAGTTGCGGCAACGTGGGCGGCGACTGTCAGATCAAGGGCAGCACACAGGCAGAGCTTACCATTGGTAATGTGGGGGGCGACCTGCTTATCGAGTCCGCGCTGAACGCGCGCTTTGGTGCCATCGGCGGCGATTGCGTGCTGCGCAACGTGTCAAAGACAGTCGAAATCGGCAATATCGGCAGCGATGCCCGCTTCAGCGAGATTGGCGGCAATGTGCAGGCGGGCAATATCGGCGGCGATGCCAGTCTTTCTGCACTGCAAGGCTCGCTTGACGTGGGCAACATCGGCGGCGATCTGGCATTGGAGGCCGCGTTTCCGGCGGGCAGCACCACGCGCCTGCATGTTGGAGGAGACGCCAGTGTGCGGCTACCGGCTCATCCTGATCTAAACGTGCGCGCTTTCGTGGGAGGAGACATCTCAGGGTCAACTATCGCGTCGGGTAAAAATGGGAACTGGATCAACCTGGCCTATGGAAACGGCGCGGCGCAACTCGAACTGCACGTTGGTGGTGATCTCAACCTGCGAGGCGGCGACCAGCCGCGCAACAGCAGCAGTTCAGGCGGGTGGGGTACGAACTTCGCGAGTGAGTTCGCGGGTGAGATGGCGGAACTGGGCCAGGAACTGGGTCGGCTTGGCGAGGAGATCGGGCGCGAGATTCGCTCCTCTTTTAAGGATGCAAACCGGGCCGGTTCCAACTGGTCTGACTCTCTTACGAAGAAGATCAACGAGCAAATGCGGCGCGCCCAGCACAAAGCTGAGGAGCAGGCGCGCAAAGCCGAGGAACGCGCTCGCAAGACCGAGATGAAGAATCCGCGCGTGCGCGTGCGCTTCAATGAGCGTGAATGGCAACTTGACCCTGAGCGTTTAGAGCGTATTAAAGAGCAGGCCAGCAAAGCGGCCAGCGAGGGTATCTCCAGCGCCATGGAAGCAGTGGAGCGCGCGATCAGCAATCTGCGCATGGCCCCGCCATCCAGGCCGTCAAAGCCGCCAACTCCAGCACAGCCACCTGTGCCGCCAAAACCGCCAGTACCACCCACGCCTGGCCAACCTGCCCAATATGTACAGGCTGAGCCGTCAGCGCTCGCTCAAAACGATCCCGCGCCGCAGGCGGTAGAGACGCCTGGCGATGCCGCGCCTGACCTGGATCAAGAGCGCGAGGCTATTCTGCGCATGATTGCCGAGGGACGCCTCTCTCCCGAAGAGGGTGATCTGATGCTGGAAGGCCTGGGGGGATAAAGGACCGGGGCGCAATTCAATGCGCCCCATTGCATACAACACAAGCCGGGCTATTGCGGGCTAAAAGCGTAATACTTCCTTCGCCGCATTGTGGGCAGTCGAGTCGAGAAGAAACATTACAGGAGTGGCAGAAAGACATACCACGTTTGTTAGCAGCAGCAGATCAAGAGATCGCGATAGCGACGAGGTACGTTCACAGCTTCCTCCAGATGCTCCGACAATTGCAAGGGAACCAGCTAGATGGCTGGCTCGATGACGTCGAGACTCCACCCGCTGAAGCATCCGCATTTCTGCTGGAAGATGCAAAAACGCATGCATGCAGTGAGCGGGCGTTCATGTTACAATATATCCATGTGCTAACAATCCAGCCCCGGTACTCTAGTAGACCAGCTTAATCATAAAATCGCCTGCATGCATGCCTCTAATGGCAGCTAAAAAGGAGAATCCATGCCATCTCAGGGTTATGTTCGTTATCCAGCTATCCATCAAGACCAGATTGTGTTTGTGTCTGAAGACGATTTATGGCTCGTTTCGAGCGCGGGCGGGCGCGCCGAACGTCTCACCGCGGGCGTCGGCGAGGTCAGCCATCCACGCTTTTCGCCTGATGGAACGCAGTTAGCCTTCGTCGGGCGCGAGGAGGGTCCCGGCGAGGTGTATGTCATGCCTGCGTCCGGCGACATGGCCCGGCGTCTGACCTTCCAGGGCGCGTTATGCCGCGTCACTGGCTGGCTTCCTTCAGGTGAGGGGATTCTTTATGCCAGCAATGCCGGGCAGTTCGCCGGGCGCTTTGAGGTGCTCAATGCCATTGCGCCCGGCGGCGGCGAGCCGCGCCAACTGCCCTACGGCATGGCAAACGCCATCTCTTTCGGGTCGCGCGGCGGTGTTGTCATCGGTCGCAATATTAACGAGCCGGCACGCTGGAAACGCTACCGGGGCGGCACTGTCGGGCATCTCTGGTGCGACATCGAGGGAAGCGGAACATTCCAGAGGTTGCTGCAACTTGATGGCAACATCGCCGATCCCTGCTGGATTGGCGAGCGCATCTACTTCCTCTCGGATCACGAGGGGGTAGGCAACATTTATTCCTGCACACCACAGGGCGAGGACGTGCGCCGTCACACGTTTCACACCGACTTCTACGCGCGCCAACTGTCCAGCGATGGGCAGCGCCTGGTCTATCACGCGGGCGCAGATTTATACCTTTTCGATCCTGCCAGCGATGCCGGGCGTCGCGTCGAGATCGAACAACCCAGCATACGCACGCAGCGCAACCGGAAATTTGTCTCTGCCGGCACTTACCTCAACACCTACCAGCTGCATCCACAGGGGTATGCGATGGCCATTACAACACGCGGCAAAGCTTTCACCATGGGCAATTGGGAGGGTCCGGTACTCCAGCATGGAGAACTCGATGGCGTGCGCTACCGCAACCTGAACTGGTTGAACGATGGCAAACGCCTGGTTGCCATCCATGACGCGCCGGGGCGTGAAAACCTGGTCGTCTTCAACCCTGAAGATGCCAGCGAGCCGCGGACCTATCCTGATATCGAGTTTGGCCGCGTTGTCTCGCTGGCCGTCTCGCCCACCGATGACGTAATCGCTTTGACCAATCACCGCAACGAACTGGTCGCGGTTGATCTGGAGACTGCGAGCGCGCGCGTGCTGGACCGCAGCGATTTTGGACGCATTCGGGGCTTTGACTGGTCGCCCGACGGGCGTTGGCTGGCCTATGGCTTCATGTTCACCAGCCAGCAAACCGCTATTAAGCTCTGCAATCTGGAAACGGGCAAAACCCACGTTGTCACCGATCCTGTGCTGGAAGATGTTAGTCCGAGCTTCGATCCCGATGGCAAATACCTGTACTTCCTGGGATATCGTATCCTCAATCCCGTGTACGATAATCTGCAATTTGACCTGAGCTTCCCACGTGGCGTAAAACCTTATGCCATCACCTTGCAGCGCGATCTGCGCTCGCCGTTTATGCCGGAACCCAAAGCGCCTGCCGAGAAGGAGAAAGACAAAGAGAACGGCAAAAAAGAGAAAAGCCAGCGGGAGAAACCAGAGGAGAGCGATGCTGAAAATGGCGCGCAAACAGCGGAGCCTGAGGAAGAACAGGAAGAAGCCGACAATAAACCACCCGCTCTCGTCATTGACCTGGATGGCATTACGCGCCGCGCCCTGCCATTTCCCGTACCGGAGGGCCTGTATTACGGCGTCAGTGGCATCAAAGGGAAAGCGCTGTTTCTGGTCTACCCTATCCAGGGGGCCTTATACCAGCCCGATGATGACCACGATGTCAAAGGGCATATCGATAGCTTCGATTTTGAGAAGCAAAAATACGAGGTGCTCATTGACAATGTGAACGGCTATGATCTTTCACGCGACTATAAGACCTTGATCTATCGCAGCCAGCGCCGCCTGCGCGTGCTGAAGGCGGGCGAGAAGCCGCCCAAGACTGAGGGTGAGCGCGCCAGCCGCGAAAGTGGCTGGCTTGATCTCAACCGTATCAAGGTGTCGGTACAGCCCGCCACCGAGTGGAAACAGATGTTTGCGGAGGCATGGCGTTTGCAGCGCGAGCAATTCTGGACGGAGGATATGTCGGGCATCGACTGGGACGCCATCTACGCGCAGTATGCTCCCCTGGTCGAGCGTGTCTCCTCGCGTTCGGAACTCTCTGATCTTTTCTGGGAGTTACAGGGTGAGCTTGGCACATCGCACGCCTATGAAGGCGGCGGCGAATACCGCTCGCGCCCTTATTACCGCCAGGGCTTCCTGGGTGTGGACTGGCGCTACGATAGTGAAAGCCAGCGTTTCCGCATCGCGCATATCGTCACCGGCGATACATCCGATAGCAAAGAAACGTCGCCGCTCAACAGTCCCGGTCTGAACGTCAACGAAGGCGATGCCGTTCTCGCTATCAACGGGCAACGTGTTGGGGTCAATCGCAGCCCGCGGGAGTTGCTGGTCAACCAGGCCAATAATGAGGTGCAGCTTACCATCGAGGATGCCGCTAGCGGCGAGACCCGTGTAATCACTGTCAAAGCCATGACCGACGAGATGCCCGCCCGCTATCGCGAGTGGGTCGAGCGCAATCGCCGCACCGTGCATGAGAAAACGCAGGGACAGGTCGGCTACGTGCATATCCCGGATATGGGAGCCAACGGTTTCGCGGAATTTCACCGCAGCTACATGACGGAGTTTGACTATCCGGGCCTGCTGATCGATGTGCGCTACAACGGAGGCGGCAATGTTTCCGGCCTGCTGCTGGAAAAACTGGCCCGGCGGCGCGTTGCCTATACGTTCTCGCGCTGGGGTCAGCCGCGCCCCTACCTGCGCCAGTCACCGCGCGGCCCGATGGTTGCTCTGACCAACGAACACGCCGGTTCCGACGGAGACATATTCAGCCACAGCTTCAAGCTGCTGGAACTGGGTCCGTTGATAGGCAAGCGAACCTGGGGCGGCGTGATCGGCATCAGCCCGCAACATAGACTGGTGGATGGCACCTCTACGACTCAGCCAGAGTACGCTTACTGGTTCAAGGATGTAGGCTGGAACGTCGAGAACTACGGCACCGATCCCGATATCGAAGTCGATATCGCTCCCCAGGATTTCGCGCGCGGCGATGACCCGCAACTTGATCGTGCCATCGCCGAAGCCCTGCGCATGATCGAGGAGAAGCCCACGCTGGCACCGGAACCGGAGGAGCGACCGCGTAAAGTGTGGAAGTAAAAGCTACCCCGCCGGAATCGTCACCCGTCCCTGCCCGGTGGGCGGCATATTCGGGCCAGTGCCAACCCAGCGGATGGCGGTGCCGATGGCGGTCACTTCCATCCATTCGGAGTTGTGCATAAAATCGACTTTGATGTCTACCCCGATGACGCCGTCCGCGCCCAGTTGGTCGGCCTCGAACTGCATGCGGCTCAAGGCCAGTTCGCGCGCCTGGTACATCAACTCGGTGTACTCTTTGAGTTCGCCCTGAAAGTTGCTTTTGATGCCGACCAGCCAGTTACGCACCGCGCCCATCGAGTAGATGCAGTTGCCGACCACCAGGCCCATCGGCTGAAAACCCTTATCGACCACCAGCCAGAACTCCTGGCCGCTCAGGTCAGATGTGAAGGCGCGCCCGCGGTAGCCGGGGCGGATATCCATTGCGTTACGTGGATCACCCATTGCTGTGTATTGCCTCGCTTTCTTCTGCTCATCGCATGAGAACCAATCTAGTGCTTGCTAGCATATGGCACGCGCTAGAGAAAGTCAACGTTGACAGCCCTGTAAAGTACCATTTTTTGACAACGCGGGTGGAATAGGTTAAAGTACAGGTGTTTCAATCTAGTACGTGCATGTTCTGGTGAAATAGAGGCTCAAAGCGATGTCCACGCCCGCCCGCAAGCAATATTTGCAGATAAAAAGTCAGTATCCCGATGCTGTGCTGCTCTACCAGGTCGGGGATTTCTACGAAACATTCGACGAAGATGCGCGCATCACCGCGCGAGTGCTGCAAATCGTGCTGACCAAACGCTCCTATGGCGACGAAAAAGTGCCACTGGCCGGCATACCCCTGCACGCGCTGGACAATTACGTGGGCAAGCTCATCCAGCATGGGTACAAGGTTGCCATCTGCGACCAGGTGGGCGAAGTCGGCAGGGGACCTGTCGATCGTGCAGTCACGCGCATGCTTACTCCCGGTACTCTTTCGGAGCCGAACCTGCTGCCGGCGCGTCAGAATAACTTTCTGGCCGCCATCGCTGCGGGGCGCGCGCAGACCGCGCTGGCCGCGGTCGATGTGAGCACGGGCGATTTTAGCGTTACGTGGTTCGCGCCCGATGAGTTGCCCGCCGCGCTGGAGGCTGAACTGCAGCGTCTCGCTCCTACCGAATGCCTGCTTGTCGAGGGCAGCCGCCCGGACATGTTTAAGCTTCCGGCTGAGACGATGACGGTGACGATGAGTCCACCCTATTTCTTTGAGCAAGAGGCGGCGCGTGTGCGTCTGTGTCGTCTCTTTGGCGTGCAATCCCTCGATGCCTACGGCTGCTCGCACGCACCCCAGGCTATCGCTGCTGCCGGAGCAATCGTGGCCTACCTGGAAAAGATGAACGGCAAACTGCTCTCGCTGCTGAGCGGACTGCGTTCCTATCGCACCAGCAGCTATATGACACTGGACGCGCACACCCAGCGCAACCTCGAGTTATTGCAGGGAACGCGCAGGGGTTCCGCGCAGGGCAGTTTGCTGGGCGTGCTGGACCGCACGATTACGCCGATGGGCGCGCGCCAGTTGCGGCTGGCTATTACGCAGCCATTGCTTGACCTGGCTCAACTCGATGCACGCCTGAACTGCGTAGAAGAATTGTACGAAAGCCCCGCTCTGCGCAGTCGCTTCATCATGTGCTTGCAGCGATTGGGCGATCTCGAACGCATCGCCGGGCGCGTGCGCCAGGGAACCGCTATCCCACGTGAGACGCTGGCCCTGCGCGAGTATCTACAGGTCATTCCCCAGGCGCAAACGCTGCTGCGCGGCTGCGATGCTTCGCTGCTTCTCGAACTGGCCGCTGAAATGGATGCATGCCCGCAGGTCACGGCATTGATAGACCAGGCTCTGACGCGCGGCGGCGATGAAGAGGAGCGCGAAGACGACGGACGCCTGATCCGCGCCGGTTTTCACCCTGAGCTGGATGAACTGATCGCATCCATTCGCGACTCGCGCCGCTGGATTGCTTCGTTAGAAGCTCGCGAGCGAGAACGAACCGGTATTGCGAAGCTTCGAGTTGGCTTCAACAAGGTTTTTGGATACTACATCGAAATCAATAATGGAAAACTGAACTCGGCTCCCTCCGATTACACGCGCAAGCAGACGCTGGTGAACGCTGAGCGCTTCATCACACCCGAATTGAAGGAGCACGAAGCGCGCATCCTCAGCGCGGAAGAACGCATCGAGGAGATGGAACGCAGCATCTATGCCGATGTGCTGCGCCAGATCGGCGCCTATTATCCACAGTTGATGGCAACCGCCAGGGCCGTGGCTCTACTGGATGTCCTGCTCGGCTTTGCCGAAGTTGCTGCTCACCAGGGCTACATCCGTCCGCGTTTAGAACAGAGTGGCGAGATAGAGATTAGCGGAGGACGCCATCCCGTCGTCGAACAGGCGCTGGACGGCGATACATTCATCCCTAACGATACCCGTATGGACGCCGCGCACGAGGCGAGTATCCTCCTCTTGACCGGGCCAAATATGGCGGGCAAATCGACCTATCTGCGCCAGGTGGCCCTGATAACCCTGCTGGCGCAGATAGGCTGCTTCGTGCCTGCCAGAAGCGCGCGCATCGGGCTGGTTGATCGCATCTTCACGCGTGTTGGAGCGGAGGACGATATCGCGTCGGGCAAAAGCACGTTTATGGTGGAGATGGAAGAGACCGCTACCATCCTGCACCATGCCACGCGTCACAGCCTGATTATCCTGGATGAAATCGGGCGCGGCACCAGCACCTACGATGGACTTGCCATCGCGCGCGCCGTTGTCGAGCACCTGCACAACATCACGCAGGCGCGCACCCTCTTCGCCACGCATTATCACGAACTGGCGGCCATGGCCGGTGAACTTCCTCACCTGCGCGTCTACACGATGGCCATCAGCAATGACAAAGAGGATGAGATCATCTTCCTGCATCACGTCATCCCTGGCAACGCCGGGCGTAGCTACGGCGTACACGTGGCAAAACTGGCCGGCATGCCCCTAAACGTGGTGCGCCGCGCCGGGGAAGTGCTCAAGCAACTCGAAATCGCTCAAGAAAGCCTTGTCTCAGGTGCAGCCGCGCATAATGGGAACGGCTCGCCGCGTATTGGCGACCACAAGCATCTGATTGCGGAGGGAAACGGCGCATATCATGCAGGCACGCGCTTAATCGCGTCCGCAACGATTTCTAACCATGCCTATCTGTGGCAAACTGAAGAAGCTCGCCTTGCCGCGCTCGTGCTGGAGCAAGCGAGCGGAAGCGAATCCGACCTTCATACGATTGACCTGTGCGCTATCACGCCCCTGGATGCGCTCAATCTCCTGTTTCTTATGCAGAAAAAAAGAAAAGCGCTATGACCATCACACATTTTTCTCGTACCCCCATTCATGCCTTGCCGCCTGATGTGGCCGAACGCATCGCGGCTGGCGAAGTGATCGAGCGTCCCGTCTCCGTCGTGAAAGAACTGCTGGAGAACGCGCTCGACGCTGGCGCGCGCGAAATTCGCGTGGAGATACGCGGCGGAGGACTGCGTTTGATGCGCGTGACCGATGACGGCGTTGGCATTCCTGAAGATGAACTTGAACGCGCCTGCGCGCGTTTTGCGACCAGCAAGATTAACAGCGTCGAAGACCTGGAACGCCTGCATACGCTGGGTTTTCGCGGGGAAGCCCTGGCGAGCATCGCCGCCGTTGCTGAAGTAAGCATCGTGAGTCGCGCTATCGAAACCGAGACATCAAGCGAAGAACATCCCGCCGCCTCTCTAATTCTACGCGGCGGTGAGGTGACGCAGCGCGGACATAAAGCGCGTCTGCATGGAACCACGGTCACGGTGCGCGATCTCTTCTTCAACGTGCCTGCGCGCCTGAAGTTTATGCGGGCGACGCGCACGGAAGCCACTCACATCGAGCAGCTAGTGCGGCGCTATGCAATCGGTTATCCTTCTGTGCGTTTTCAATTGATGCAGGAAGAGCAAACCATTTTACAAACCAGTGGCTCTGGCGATCTTGCCGCCACGCTGGCCGAACTTTATCACCTGCCCTTGCTTGAAATGCTCAACACGCTCGCTGCCACAGGTGAAGATGGCAGTGAGCACGCCTTTCGCCTGCATGGATTCGTGGGCAATCGCGCGCTTGCCCAGAACAACCGGCAGCATGTGACGATATTCGTCAATGGTCGCCTGGTGCATGCTCGCCCGCTATTCGACGCGCTCGAGGCTGGTTATCGCGGCCTGCTGCCAAAGGGTAAACATCCTCTGCTGGTGCTGCATATCGAAGCGCCGCCGCGAGACCTGGACGCCAACGTACATCCGGCTAAAACCGAGGTGAAACTGGCGCGTGAAGCCGAGATAACCGCTGCGGTCACAAAGATGCTTCGCGCCGCGTTGGAGCGCAGTCCGGCCTTACCCGCTTCGCTCGATTTTCCCGGTCCGGGTCTTGTTTACCAGCGTCATCTGCCCGGCGTGCGCCGCCGCGGTTTGCACGTCGCCGAATCAGCCGGGCAGTACCAGGCGCAGCAATCCAACCCCACATCGGCTGACCTGTTGGCATCTCTGCGACCTCTGGCGCAGTTGCAGGAGGCGGTGATCCTGGCCGAAGCGCCCGATGGCAGCCTCTATCTCATCGACCAGCACCGCGCGCACGAGCGCGTCATCTACGAACACCTACGCCGTACTTACGCGGGTGTTATGCGTGAACATGCGCAGCCTGAACTTGATGACGAAGAGCAATCGTCTGAAGCACACTTGCTACTTGAACCGGTGGTGGTCGAGTTGAAGCGGCACGAGGCGGAACTCTTCGAGCAGCGTTTGCCCATGCTGCGCGGTATGGGCCTGGAGTGCGAGCGTTTCGGGGGGCGCAGCTTTCTGGTGCGTTCCGTACCGGGAGGGCAGGAACAACTGGTGGGTCACCTGCCAGAACTGGCGCGCCTGGCCGCCGAGGATAGCAACGACTGGCAAGATCGCCTGCTCATCGCGCTGGCCTGCCGTTCCGCGCTGCGGCGCGGGCGCGTGCTGGGTCTGGACGAGCAGCGTTCATTAATCAACGCGCTGGCCAGCGCAGCCGCGCCCGCGGTTTGCCCGCATGGTAGCCCGATTCTGCTGCATTATAGCCGCTCATTCCTGATTGACAGGTTTGACTGGTAGCGACTGCCTGTAATCTGCCTCTTCGTCTTTGTTAGTCGGCGCCCGTCATAATCGTGCTTTCAGGCGCAATCGAGATCGCTACGAAGAGCAGACCTATCAACGCGCCACCCGCGCCAGCGCTGGCTATGAAGAAATTAATAAATACATCTGGAACCATTCAAGTTACATTCCTTTTCTCGTTGTAGAAGTCCTCTCACCTGGCACCGAAGCATATGATCGCGGGCAAAAATTTATCTACTATCGTGCCTGTCCCTCTATTATGGAGTATGTGCTGGTAGATACTCAACGCCAGGCTGTAGATGTTTACCGTCGCGCCTCCGCGAACCTCTGGACTCTGCATCTCTTTGGTTCTGGTGAACAGGTAGAACTTGCCAGCATCAATGTCAGCGTTTCCATGCACACGCTGGGTCTGCATCCTTCCGGGTGATTTGTAGGGACGCGATTTATCGCGTCCGCCCACGCCGACACTCGCCCACGCGGACGCGATAAATCGCGTCCCTACAAATCACCCGGAAGGACGGAGAACCACACGCTTTACGAAGGTGTCATGCTCTCAGAAGAGATGCAGGACAACTTGGATCGCTTACCTTCTCAACGCCTGCACAATCAGTTCGGATATGAGCAGGAAGACCACATCCAGCGCGAGTAATACCAGCAGCGCGAAATCGATGTAGAAGGCAATGGATGCGAGAGACAGCACGAGCCCGTCATCCAGGATAAGCGCTTTGCTTATCCAGAGCAGTGCAAGCGTCACAACGGCCAGTGCGATCATCCCGCCGACCAACCAGCGCGTTCCGCGCCAATCCTGGCGACTGGGCCAGAGTTCCGAAGTAACGGTCAAAATCAGGTAGGGAGCGAAGATCAGGGTCCACCAGGGCCAGCCTGGGCGCAGGAATTGTAGATGTGTGTCACTATTCTGCCAGAGGGTATAGCCAGTCGCAACCCAGTAGAGCAGCAGGAACGTCAGTATGCCGCCGAATAGGGGCGCGATACCACTGAAGCCATCGCCTACATAGGTCATGAAGCGGCCAGGTGGTCGGGAATATTGGACTTCACCCAGTTGGAGTGATTGACGCCCGGCCTTCGCCGCGCGGCCAGAGCCTCGCGGGGGCGATTTAAGCTGGATGTGAAAGAGGGAGATACGGGTGATTCGAAAGCCGAAAGGGTAGAACAGCAGCATCACAAAAGCGTGGCTCAATTCGTGCAACATCACGCCCGGCGCGTTCATCCAGAGCCAGACCATCCACCCGCGCTCACCCAGGAGGCGGTAGCCAATCTCGTCAACTCGCCTTCGCAGTCCCCTGCGGGTGAAGCGCAGCAGAAAGAAAAGCGCGAAGACGCCCAGGATTTTTATCCAGGGCAGATACTGGTTAAACAGCGCCATCTGTGTCGGGTTCATCGAACTCCTTTTCGCCAGCCATGTATAGCAGTCATTTCCCTATTTTTTCAGAGATTCCGCGTTGCTGTCCTCGACGATAACTAATATGGACTCGTGATCGGTTCCATTAAGCGTTGCGTTATAGCCGTTCCAGCGGTGCGGTTTGCGTTCGTAATATTTACACCACAGGCCAAAGCTAATAACGCCTACAGCGAGCAGGTAGAGCACGTTAGCGATGCCGAAATGGTCTGCGATACCCCCGATTCCGAAGATGATGGGGATTGAAAAGGCATTTAAGAGCATCAGTTGCAAGGCCAGTACACGACCCTTGATCCATTCGGGTGTATGCTCCTGAATGGCCGTCTGGGCAGGGATATTGATGAAGTCGATCTCCACGCCGGCGGCGAACATAATAACAGGCGCGATGACGAACTGAACGGGTTTAAAATCGATGCCGCGTTGGTGCAGGATGGATGTAAGTAGGGAAAGAAGCGGGAGCAGTGTCATGGTAATCGCCAGGCTGATGCTTCCAATGAAGATGGCGCGCGACTTGCCCAGGCGCTGCGTGATGCGCGGCATGAAAATGGAACCTAGCACCAGCCCCACGCCGGCGGGCGCGAAGACCACCGCCATAGAAGTAGCTGGAAGTTCGAACAGTTTTGTCACCACCGGAGTTGCTAGTTCGCCAATCACGAGCAGCAGGATACCCGCGAAAGAGAGCTGGATCACCGGTAAAAACAGTTCAGGCTTGCGGCGAATGAAACGCCAGCCCTGGCGCATTTCGTTCCATAAGTTGTTGAGAGCGCCGAGTGACTGCGAGCTAATATTTTCGCGCGGCGCTCTGGCGGGTTTTTTGAAGGCGCTGGCCGGGATCAGGACGATCAGCCCCGCGCACACAAGGTAGAGAATGCCAATAGCGGCGTACAAGGTAACAACCGCGGTAAAGTTAATACCCAGGAGGGTGAAAGGTCGCAGGAAACTGAGTACGATGGGTGCGAACAGCAGGAAGCCGAGCACCTGTGAAAGCATAAACGTGATATTGAAGAGGGAGAGCGCGGGCATCAGCTCCGCATCACTGACCAGCATGGGAATGGATGATCCCTCGGCAGGCGCGAAAAACTGTGAGATGCCTGAAATAAGAAAGGTAATCAGGTAGACAGGGATCAGTTGATGGCTGTTTACGATCAATGAAACCACGAATCCAAAGGTGGCGATGGCGCGCAGGCAGTTACTATACCAGAGCACACGCCGCTTGTTGCGATGATCTACTAGCACCCCCGCGGGCGCGCCGATGAGAACGGCGGGCAGGCTGAAGCAAACGATAGCCAGGCCGATCAGCGTAGTCGAGCCGGTGATTTCCTCGATGAGTACCAGCAAGGCATAGTTCGAGGCGTTTTGGATGGTCATGGAGATGAGTTGCGCCAGCCAGAGCAGCAAGAAATTCCGCTTCTTGAGCAGTGTAAGGAAGCCTCCCTGGGTATTAGCTAGAGACATGCCTTGAACTCCTTGCTTACTACTCCGTGTCCATAGCTCGCGAGATGACCTGTTTGGTGCGTTTTTCGACTTCGGCACGTGGTAATAATACACGACGTCCGCATTTTTCGCAACGCAGGCCAATATCCGCACCCAGGCGCACTACCAACCAGTCGTATCCTCCGCAGGGGTGCGGCTTACGCAGGCGTAAGCGATCTCCCAGATCAATATGCATCTGCGCCATATGTCATAACCCCTGCTTATCTTGATAGAGTCCCTGTTCCATGATGTACTGCTCAACGCTCTCAGGTAACTGGTACTTGATTGGCCGTCTCTCGGCGACGCGCGCGCGCAAGTCGGTCGAAGAGATGTCCAATTGCGGCGCAGACACGACCAGCAACTTCTGTTTAATACCTGGCAGGCGCGCTTCCAGCGAATCTCGATAATTAACGTCTTCATTGTAACCCGGTCGTCTGACCGCGACAAGGTATGACAATCGTTCCAGAACGCCCTGCGGGTCATGCCAGGTAAATAGATCTTCCAGGCTATCCCAGCCAATCACAAAATAGATGGCCGTTTGCTCTCCCCACTGCTGGCGTAACAGGCGCAGCGTCTCAATCGTATAGGATGGCCCTGGTCGCTCAAGATCAACGCGCGAAATCGAGAAATGCGCGTTGCTGGCCACCGCCAGTTCCAGCATCGCCAGGCGCTGTTCTGTCGTCGCAAGCGTGCTTTCTGGCTTGTGCGGCGGGTGTCCCGCGGGCACAAAAACCATTTCGGCGAGATCAAGAACGGCGTAGACCTCCTCGGCAATTACCAGGTGCCCAAAATGCACCGGGTCAAAAGTGCCGCCGATCACCCCTACGCGCCGCTGGCTCTGCGATGGTCTGTAATACTGCAACGATTTAACGCTCCTTAAAGGAACATACTATGCAAAGCGGAGCAACTGTCATATGCCCTACATGGATTGACGCACGCTAGATGCCAATTTCACACATCGCCGCCTGAGTTTTCAACTACCAGGTCTACGTTTGGCAGGGCTTTGTGCAGTGCGCACATCACCTCGGTAACGGTCATATAGCGACCGCTCGCTATCCAGAAACGCAGGGTGAGCGTGACGATCGTGGCCGTGTAGCCGGTGGTGGAACCGGTCGTCCCGCCGAATGTTCCCGCGAAGCGACTGACCGCGATGGTTGGCTCAGGTTTGACGAGCACATTTTCCAGCTCTTTCACGATTTTGAGAATCTGGTCGGGTGTGGCTTCCTTATCAAACTCTTCCTGGGGCATGCTGAGCGTGATGGTTGCGCGCCTCTGCGCATGCTCGCTGTTATTCATGACTACGCCGCCAAATATCAGCATATTGGGTATCGACACTTCTTCGCCGCTCACCAGGTGCAGGCGAGTGGAACGCAGCTGGATGTTCTCCACTCTTCCCGTGTATTCAGCACTCGTTATTTGATCGCCGATATGAAAGGGGCGCTCCACCAGAAGGTAGATGCCTGCCACCAGGTCTTTCAAGATATCTTGAATGGAAAAGGCGAAAGCCGCTGCCAGCGCCGAAATGACGACCACCGGCACCGTGAACGAAACTTGCCAGAGCGACAGTATCCAGAAGACGATGATTGTGATGATGATGCCATAGAGGATGCGAGCCAGCAGCGTGCGGATGTTGACATCCAGGTGCTGTTCTGGCATGCGTCCGATGATCAGCCTCATCAGGGTTCGCCCGATGCCCATGCCCAGTCCGATAATCAGCAGGGTGAAGAAAATGTTGCCTAATAAGCCGGGGAGAAGAAGGGTGATATCCCTGCCCTGTGTGATATGCGACCAGAGAGAAACAACGAAATCAGGACTCCAGGTGATGATGATCGGAACAAGTAGAAGCGCAATGATTACACTGGGCAGGATAACGAGAGCGCCAATCGTCTGGATCACCCAGTCATCCAGCACCGTCGTTTTCAGGCGGCGCACCAGCCGGCGGCGCAGGAGAAGCCCGATACCCACTCCGATAAAGAGAATGACGATAAACAATAAGATACGTAAAACAATATTCATATTACCACCGTTACTAGAGAATGCTTAATGCCTGCGCAATATTGACAGGATTATACAATGCTTGATAGGTAGTTTACCATACCCTTGTTCATCGCTTGCTACTGTCTCCCATCTCATCTCACGACGAGCCGGTAGACGGGTTCTCCTTCCATGTCGTCCCCGCTTTGTTGAAATCCTACACTGCTATACAAGCGCTGAGCCCGCACATTCTCTGGATGTACGGTAAGGCAAATGGAACGGCAGTGGGAATGCTGCTGTTTGAGGAAATCAAGAAAAAGCAGCAACGCTTGCTTTCCATATCCCTGCCCCTGGAAAGCAATATCAATAAAAAAGTGGAAAATCCAGTAATTGTCTGAACTCTCTGGTTCATAGGCCAGCTCAGTGAAGCCGATCATCTCAGTATTGGCATAGAATGCGTAAGGTAGCCAGAGCAGTCCTCTCGGACGAATATAGGCTTTGGCAAGGGCAATGGCGGCAATCGGAACAACATCGGCAATAAAGCGTTGTTGGTCAGGATGCACAGCCAGTTGAAGCGCGGCTCGCCAATTCTCTCTGGTGACTTCTCGAAGGGTCAGTTCATCTTTCTGGTCCTTACTCATACTTATCCTTTCAGCCAACCGTCCTCTAATCAGGCTGGACACGCTAAAATTCTATTTCAAATCTTTTTGCGAGTGAATAGCATACTGCTGTACCAGTTCCTCTGCGCTCACATCCGTACCCTGCTCCACCAGCCCGCGGCTTGCCGCGAGTTGCCCGACGATTTTTGCTGGCGTGACTCCGGCGGCCCGTAATGGCTCCAGACCTGCACTCTGTAGCCGTTTGGAGAGGCGTTTCCCCGTGTGGTCCAGCAGGAGAGGCACGTGCCCGAAGACGGGAACAGGAAATCCCAACGCTTCATAGAGCAGTATCTGGCGCGCTGTCGATGCCAGCAGGTCAGCGCCGCGCACTACCTGGTTGATGCGCATCAGAGCATCATCAACGACGACCGCGAACTGGTAAGCGAAGATGCCGTCAGCGCGGCGCACGATGAAGTCTCCAATCACGCGCTGCACGTGTTGCTGCGGTTGACCCGCGAGCAGGTCGATGAACGTCACCACGCGCTCGTCGTCCACGCGCAAGCGCAGCGATGGGCGGCGGCCACTGGCTTCGTGTTGCCTGCGCTGCTCCTCGCTGAGATTGCGACAGATGCCGGGATAGCGCGGGCCTTCGTCCTCGTGCGGCGCGCTGGCGGCGCGCGCGATCTCCGCCCGGCTGCAATAGCAGGGATAGATCAATTCCGCGTCTTGCAGGCGTTGCATCTGTTCTGCATAGATGCTCTGTCGCTCGCTCTGCGTATAGGGGGCGTATGCTCCGCCGACATCTGGCCCTTCATCCCAGTCGATGCCGAGCCAGCGCAGATCGCTCAACATACGCTCTGTCGAGCCGGGACGCACGCGCGGGCGATCCAGGTCTTCCACGCGCAAGACGAACTGGCCGCCCGCGCAGCGAGCAAAAAGCCAGGCGAGCAAAGCTGTGCGCAGGTTTCCCAGGTGCAAATCTCCCGTTGGACTGGGGGCGTAGCGACCCCGC